>JABDEZ010000039.1 GCA_013286835.1 Bacteroidota bacterium | reverse complement strand
AAGATATCATCGGCATAACGAAATATATCGGCATAGGCAGTGTCTATTTGTGGATATCCTTTTTAGGCACATTCCCACCTCGTAATTAACTTGCATACACAATAAGAGGCGAGCTTGGTGTCGCATCCCCTATGAACTTATTTATTAACACCAATGGATATTCTTAAATAAGGCTGGATACAAACAAACAAATCGTGTCCATCTTGCAATCCAATAATCCTGTTCAAGACAAAAAATCGGATTTATTTAACGCCAATGGATATTCTTAAATAAGGCTGGATGGAAACAAACAAATCGTGTCCATCTTGCAATCCAATAATCCTGTTCAAGACAAAAAAACAGACATTTTCGCTAAAACCCTTACCCATAGCTTATTTCGCCCCAAATACAAAATGTCCGTTACAGACATTTATGGACATTCTGCCCAAAAGTAGAATGAGAAAGAGCTTATCATTACAAAACTGTACACATAAAACATGTAGATACATTTATTATCACTGTTTTATATGTAGTTTTGCAAATTAATTTCACTCACACCTACTTTATGACTATAACACAACTTGAATATGTTGTAGCGGTAGCTACTTATAAGAGCTTTGTGGCTGCTGCAGAAAAATGCTTTGTTACCCAACCTACCCTAAGCATGCAGATACAAAAACTGGAGGAAGAGCTGGGCATAAAACTATTTGACCGCAATAAACACCCTATAGCTATAACTGCTATGGGTGAGGCTATTGTAGCCCAGGCACAGATAGCCCTGGCTGAAACCGAAAAGATACACGACCTGATACAGAGCCAGCAAGCTAATCTTGCCGGTGTATTTAAATTTGCTGTAATACCTACAATAGCTCCATATATACTGCCCGGCCTGCTGGAACAGTATGCTATCAACTTCCCAGGTGTGCAGCTGGAGGTGAAGGAGCTGGAGACCCACCAAATAATAAAAGCGCTGCGCAATAACGAAATAGATGCGGCTTTGCTGAGCACCCCGCTGGAAGAAAACGATATAAAAGAATATCCGTTGTTCTACGAAACATTTGTCGCCTATTTTTCAGAAGATGAACCTGCGCTGAAGAAACGCATGATCACCCCTGAAGATATATCGCTGGAACGCATATGGCTGCTGAATGAAGGTCATTGCATGCGCAACCAGATCATAAACCTGTGCAGCGAACAGGTGCAGAAAATGCAGGCCGGTCGCCCATACCGCTACGAGAGCAGCAATGTGGAAACTTTGCGCAAGCTGGTGGACCGCAATAAGGGCATGACGGTACTACCCGAATTGAGCACCATGGAGTTTACAGAAGACCTGCTTGAAAAAGTAAGGTATTTTGAAGATCCGGAACCGGTACGCGAAATAAGCCTGGTGACCAACGGGCACTTTGTGAAGCTGACCTTGCTGCAAACCCTTATGGACGAGATACTGAAACTGGTGCCCGAAAAAATGCGTGTACAGAAGAAAAATCGTAAGGTGCTGCGCATACAAAGCGCTAAGCTGTAACAAAACAGAATGAATATATTTCCTAAAAAGCACTGTAGGAAACTACGGTGCTTTTTAGTGTTAATGATTATAACCCCTATTTGTACGGGGCAGCCTGTAGGGGCTTATGAGGTTGCAGAAGGAATATTGGCAATAAATATCCTGTTTATATCCATCTCTATAATTTCGCTATCGGGGAATACATTGAAGAAATTAGTTTTGGCTGGGAGCCAATCATCTTCGTTATTAATGATATAGTTGAGCATGAGACAGCCACCATTATTTAACAGGCGGCGGCAGTGGGACAGAAATGTTGCTCCCATCACAAACCCGGGCACTTCGCGGCCCCGGAATATATCCACGATGATCATATCAAACTTAACGTAGCATTGCTTCACAAAAGCATTGGCATCATCGCAAATAGGTGTTATATAGGGTAGCGCATCGTCATCGCAAAACTCCAAGGCCCATTTAAGTATCTGCTTATCAATATCTACCAGGGTTATCTGCGGGTAGAAGCCTTTATCGTTCAAGATCTTTACGGCAGAGCCTAAACCAGTACCCAACACCAATACCTTATGTACCTGGGGGAGTTTGTGTTTCAGTTTTTTAAAGGCTGTCAAGACAGGGCGATACCTATTGCCATCTGAATACAAAGCATCGTTTGTTGCCAGCTGCCACTGCCCGCAATACATATATATTTCGAGCGACCGGTTTATACCCACCATGTGTTTTACCCGAACCGGATACAGGTAACTGAGCATTTTTTTATAGAACGGAAAATGTGGAGGCGGCATTGGTAACTTAAAGGCTATACAAGATATAAAATGCAAATCAATATTCCGCTGCAAAGTACGTACAAAAGAATAAAAGTTAGTACAGCCTGATGCCCTAAGAATGAGGTAAGGTTACTACAGCCTGGATAACCGATAAAACTTCTGGTTGTTAGCTATTCTAATCCCGGCGGCCTATACGCTTTTTGCGGAAGAGCGGAACTTTACTTTCATTGCCAGTGAGTAACCTGCTGATGTTCTTATGATGGGTGAGCACAACCAACAGTGCCGTAGAAATGGCAAAAAGTTTATAACTAAGCTCCGGCGCATTGAAGATGAAAAATATAAGTACGGGGAATGTAATACTTGCGCAAATGGAGCTTAATGATACATAGCGGGTAAGGAATAACATAAATACGAATACCCCCACCAGGCTTACTGCTACCAACGGTTGTATAGAGAGTATCATACCGAACAAAGTAGCGATACCCTTACCGCCCCTGAACTCTGCCCATATAGGAAAGATGTGACCCAGAACAGCTGCAATACCCAATACTATTTGAAGATTGGTAAATTGTTCACTTTTCCAGGGCAGGGATGAGAAGCATGACAACTGTACTGCAGCAAAACCTTTCATCATATCGACAAACATAACAAAAGAACCTGCTTTAGAACCTAAAATCCTGAAAGTGTTTGTTGCCCCAGCATTACCGCTACCATGCTCACGAATATCTATACCATATATTTTTTTACTAACTAATACGGCAGTAGGTAGAGAACCTACCAGGTAAGCCAACACAATTAACATTGCAATCACCATCCTGTATTCATTTAATTGAAGCAGACAAATTTATACCTTACTGATCGAATATCCTAATACCATCTTCATTATTCGTTATAACGCAAACAGTGTGAATGAGTTATACGAATCAATTTTTATCAAATGCCAGCAACATCCAATCGCCCAATTTTTGCACATTAAACAGTTGAAAACCTTCATTTCGTGCGGCCTCAACTATTATATTTTCATCGGCATGCATGAGGCCACTCATAATGGCCTTGCCCCCATCAACGGTTTTCTTATAAAGCAGTTGCATATTTTCCAATAATATATGCCTATTGATATTAGCAAGTATTATATCGTATTGTTCCCCATCATCTAACAAGGTACTCTGAACAACGTATATGCGATTGCAATTATTTTGTATCACATTTTCTTTAGCATTCTCATAACTCCATTCATCTGTATCAATAGCCAATACACTCTTCGCCCCCAACTGCTCGGCCATTATTGCCAATATACCTGTACCAGTGCCAAAATCGAGCACCTTTTTCTGCGTAAGATCTATGTCACGCGTCTGCATCAGCATGAGCTGGGTGGTGGCATGATGGCCGGTACCAAAAGACATTTTAGGGGTAATGAGCACCTGGTAGGGGGTTTGCACATCGAGCATATGAAAAGCTGCCCTGATGGTGCAAAAGCCATCTATAATTACGGGTTGAAAATTAGACTCCCATTGTGCATTCCAGTTCTGGGCCTCGATAATGGTTGTACTATAAGTAAGGGAATACTGTGCTGCTATTTCATCTACCAGTATCTTATCATATAGATCTTCAACCACATACCCCAATAGCTGGCCGGCTTCTTCTTCAAATCCTTCAAATCCTATATTCATAAGAGCTGCCATTACCATCTCTGCAGTATCAGGACCGGATGTTTCAAATATAACGCGTATGTGTCTCATATGAGGCTGTTGTGTTGACAGCACATATATACTGTGCTTGCAACGGGCTGTAAATATAAAGAGGCTGTCCCGGATATGAGACAGCCTCTTTACAATGTTATTAATAAAAACTATTCTTCAGTACGGCGACCTGCCTTACCTGCTTTAGGTTCTTTTTCATCTTTAGAATCATCATCGTACATATTCTCATTGATCTGCAGATTTTTTTCTTGCTGATCTAAAGAACCTGGCTTAGCGCTGTTGTAGATGATACGGCGAGTAGGCACATCTGATACGATACGGAATTCTGTACGGCGGTTGAGCTGACGGCCCTGAGGATCGTCTTTACCATGTAATGTATTGGGCGCTGCAGGCATTCTTTTACCAAAGCCTTTAGCTATCATACGGCTCTTCTCGATTTCTTTCTTTTCCAGGTAATCGAGTACTGATTGTGCACGACGCTGAGAAAGATCATTGTTGTATTCGTCTGTACCCTTACCATCTGTGAAAGAATAGATCTCAACAGTAAGTGATGGGTTATCTTTCATAAAGCTGGTCAATGAATCGAGTGATGGAGTTGATTCAGGACGTAAAGTTGCTTTATCAAAATCGTAATACACATTGCTTACAGCGAAACCGCTTTCATCCTGATCGAGGTAGATAGTAACGTTTACGGTATCATCTGGATCAGAACGTTTAACATCCATTGTGTTTACAGACTGACGAGTAGAGGTATAACCTTGTTTGTCGCCGGTTAAAACATAAGAATGACCACGTGACAGGTTGAAGGCAAAAGTACCATCGGCTGAGTTGTAAGTGTTAAGGTCACCTTTCTGATCGAGCATTTTAACTACTACTTGTTCAGCAGGCTGGTTTGTTTTACGATAAACCACTTTACCGATCACCATCAGCTTAGGTTCAACTTGTATGCGCCATATATCATCGCAACATGTTGGATTCTTCAAAGCTATAGAACCAATACGGTTAGACACTACGTAAGCATCAGGTTTGCCGTAGTTATCTTTAATATAGTACAATTCATCAGCAGCGGTGTTAATAGGATAACCCATGTTCTGCAGGTTGGTGTAACGTGAAGGACCACCATCGGCAGAGAAGATATCGAAACCACCCATTGATACCCAGCCATTAGAAGCGAAGTACAATTTGTTGACACGAGAATCGTAGTATGGGGTTATTTCATCGTATTCTGTGTTGATCTGTTTACCTGCATTCTGCGGGCGGCGGTAAGTACCGTTGCGGGGATCTATAACTGAATACCAGATATCATATCCACCACGGCTTTGCAGCTTACGGTTTGAAGAGAAGAACAAGATTTCCTTTTTACCCAGTTTAGCGCAAAATGGTTGTGTGTTTGAACCTTCTTCATTGATGCCTTCGCCTAATACTTCAGGTTTAGACCATTTTTCACCTTCAAACTTAGACACATAAATTTTACACAGTACAGTGTTTGAATCGCCTTCGCCGCAACGGGTGAAGTAAAAGCGTTCGCCACCCGGGCTGAAGCAACCGTTACCGGTATTTTCGTCCCTGTCGTTAAAACCACCATCACTGTAAGTTATAGGCCATTGGAAAGAATCAACAGCAGCTACATTATATTGCTTGTGTGAAACCATGAAACGGGCAACATATTCATCGCGCCTTCTTTTATTCACTTCTACTTCCTGGTTCTGGCGCTGTGTAGAGAACAACAAAGCCGTATCGCCCAATGGATAAGGAGAGAATTCTGTATAAGCACTATTTACGTTAGGCCCTGCATTAATAACACTAACAGCCTGCGGATCTTTTACTGAATTGATACCCAGATTGCAACCCTGTATTTCTACGAGTGCATTCTTTTTCAATTTCTTATAAGTCTTTGGGTTGTCTCCTATAAATTTATTGAACGCATCTATTGCTGCAACATACTCACCTTGTTGCTTCAGCATCTGCGCCTCATCAAACTTAGAACGAGGATATAATTTTGGCGCTTCGCCATACAGTTCACCAAAATAGTGGGCAGCAGGACCATAGTCGCGGGTAAGTTTGTAGCACTGTGCGAGCTGGCTGGTCAGGTACGGGTTACGTTCCTGTTCTTGTTTTAATTGCTGATAATAATCTATCGCATTAAAATAACTGCCATCACGGAACAAACCGTCTGCCCAGCGAATCTTTTTATAGTACGGAAGCTTGGATACGGGGTCGTTAGCCTTGTTCCTGAATTTTTCCTTATTACGCTGTTGGGCGTTGGCATCAAATTGGATAGTAACGAGAATCGTTGCCAATAATAAAAGCAGCCAATTTTTTCTCATGTGCGTGAGCGTTGTTAATGGATATAAAAGTATAAATAGATTCAAAAAAAAGAAAGGGCATTAAAAAAAAGTTTTGGCCCTTTCTGTATTACTTTATGTTATAATTCTAGAAACGTGCACAAGGATAAACTAATTTACGCGCAAAGTCAAGCGGATTTGGCGCTATATAGCGAATTGATAGTTCGAACCCGCCATCGCCATTAGAAGCGGTCTTAAGATCTGACACATTGTAATCGTAGCTAACCCCGATACGGAAGCCTTTGAACTCAACACCAGCAGTTATCATAGCAGCATCACCGGTGCGGTAGTAACCACCCAGGAACACGCCAGTTGAATAGGTTGGGAACTCTGGGTTACCCACGAGGTAGTGAAATTCATTACCTGCTATTACTTCGTTGGCAGTAGCCTGGTTCTGGAACAAAATTCCCGGACGGAGACTGAAACGGTCTGAAGTATTCCAAATTGCGCCTAGCTGGCCGGTGTACCTCATTGAAAGGCCTACCTGGCTGTTTTGTTTTACTTCGAAAGATTCATTTGGTTGGTTGAGGTTATTTGCACCGGCAGCCAATACAAAGCTAAACTTATCGCTAACGCTTTGTGCGTAGCTGATACCTGCGTTTACAGTATAATAGTGAACAGAGTTACCAATACCCAAGTGATACTCCTGGCTTATACCCGGTTGGAAAGTACCATTAACATATTCATCGCCGAAATACAGCTTTGAAAGATCGATGGTTTTTTCAGAGTAACCACCCTGTAAACCTACAGAGAGTACTTTGGTCTGGTTATAGCCAAGGAATTTATGATAGGCTACTGAAACGAGGCCGGTGAAATTGCTCAGGTTAGCATCGCCTGCCTGATCTTTGTATATCTGAGCGCCTGCTGCCAGATAGTCATCGTGAGTAAGGTCATGAACAATAGGAAGATCGAATGCAGCGCCATAAGTAACATATGGTACAGTAACGCTCTGCCATTGGTTGCGGTAGATAGCCGATGCACGGAACTGGCCATCGAAATTGCCGGTAAATGCAGGGTTTATGACCATTGGTACAGCATCAAATTGCGTAAAGTGAATGTCCTGGGCCATAGACGCCTGGCTGGATAGTGCAAGTGTTGCTATAAGACCTGCACATGCAAATGTATTTTTCCTGTTCATGATATGCTACCTTAATGAATGTTATCTTAATAGTGTTATGTTACTTGTTTAATAAAATTTCGCCTTCGTACTCCTGTCACTGTTTAAACCGTATAAACCCATATGCACCAAGCAGTTGTGGTGTGCCGTTATACCTTCTATAGCTGCCTTTATCTGGGCTGGCAATAGAAAATATCAGGGCTCCCCATCGGTTGAAAATACGGAAATAATTTAAAGATGCAATGCCCAGCATAATTATTTTTGACCGGATGGCCAATTGTGAATCAGGCGAAAATGCCCGCGACACAGCCATAGGCTTGTATGTAAGCACAAAATTATTTGTTAAAGCTCTTTTAACAGCCTGGATGCTTCTAATACCCGGCTGTAATATATTACTGTAGATAAATTGATAGCTATAGGGTAACAACCTAGGGTATGCGACTATATTTTT
The DNA here is from genome assembly GCA_013286835.1 of Bacteroidota bacterium. Taxonomy (GTDB): domain Bacteria; phylum Bacteroidota; class Bacteroidia; order Chitinophagales; family Chitinophagaceae; genus JABDEZ01. The sequence continues at coordinate 15,792 of JABDEZ010000039.1, read as the reverse complement.
CAAAAAGAGCGCTATATACCCCATATCAACCAGTACCAGCCTGCACAGGTAGTTATTCAGGGGATTATCTAGACTTCTCAGATTCATAATTTAATATGCTACGTACATTACCAGACAGGCTGAATGCGTAAATGGTTTGTTAAGGTATAAAAATGTTCTCAAATCTAGATGTTTATATGAAAAAATATCAAAGTCAATAATAGAAACAGTCATTTTATTAATATTGTACCTTCGCGATTGTCGATATGGCTGCTACAAAAAAAAATAAAAAAACGGTTCCCCAGCATGTAAATGAGGTGGCCCCGGCAATGGTGATGACCCAGCGGCAGCAACTGCGCCTGGGATTTGGTATTTTCTTCCTGCTTGCAGGTATATTCACGTGTTTTGCTATTACCAGCTACTTTGTGACCTGGAAAACTGACCAGGACAAGTTTTTCTCGGCCGACAGTATGTACCATTTTCTGCTGCATGGCCCTGTTGTAGCTAACTGGGCGGGAAGGCTCGGCGCTGCTACTGCGCACATACTAGTATATAAAGGGGCAGGTATAGCTTCTGTGGCTATAGGGATCATATTGGCTTCTATAGGGTTAAATCTTGTTTACGGCAAGCGTGTAGTACCGCTTTTGCGTTATTTGCGCTGGTTATCCATCTTCCTGCTTATTACCGCGCCGGTGCTTAGTTATCTTGTACCAGACTCAACCTTCCCTTATGGTGGGGCATGGGGTAAGGAAAGCATTACCTACCTGAATGGCTTTTTAGGTGTTGCCGGTACCGGTATGTGCCTCCTGGCAATAGCCTTATTCTTCATATTTGCGATATTTGCCCTGGACGTAAACCCGATACTAAAGAAACTGCGGAAACGGGCCCAGATGATAGCCGCATCTATGACGCCAGCGCCTGTTGCAACAACAGAACAAACACAACCTGAAACCACAGACAAAAAAGAGACTACCGTTGCAGCAGCACCTGTAGCACCAGAAAAGGCCGCTGTGGAGCCGTTAAAGAGCACCATTGCAATGACCGAGGCTGCAGCGCTGCCTTTATTTGTAAATAACGGGCATAACGATATAGAAGAAGAAAATGAAGGAGCCGAAGATGAAGAGCCGGGTATGGAACTGGAACTATCGACAGTAGTTAAGCCTGCACCGGTGAAGGAATTTTCTTTTGAAGTGATACAGCAGCAGGAGCAACCAGCCATAAAGGATGGCCACCATGTAAGCATTGCCAGTAATGAACCTTACGCGCCCGAGCTTGATCTGCCCAGCTATAAATACCCCACTCTTGACCTGCTGGAAGACCGCACACAGGAAACTATACCACTGGATAAGGAAGAACTGGAAAAGAATAAAAACCAGATCATACAAACGCTGCGCAGTTTTGGCATTGAAATACAGCGCATCAGTGCCACTGTAGGGCCAACGGTAACGCTTTATGAAATAGTACCCGCCGAGGGTGTGCGTATTAGTAAAATACGCAACCTTGAGGATGACATTGCCCTGAATCTGGCAGCGTTGGGCATACGCATAGTTGCCCCCATACCAGGACGCGGCACCATTGGTATAGAGGTGCCCAATGCCAACAAACAGATAGTAAGTATGCGCGCACTACTATCGAGCGACAAGTTTGTAAACAACAAAATGAGTTTGCCCATAGCACTGGGGAAGAAGATAGATAACGACAACTATATTGTGGACCTAGCTACCATGCCACACTTGCTGATGGCGGGAGCAACGGGCCAGGGTAAATCGGTTGGGATCAATGCCATACTGGTATCACTGCTGTATAAGAAGCATCCATCGCAGTTGAAGTTTGTAATGATAGACCCTAAGAAAGTGGAGCTATCTATTTACAAGGTGATAGAAAAACACTTCCTGGCGAAATTGCCTAATGAAGAAGAAGCAATCATTACCGATACTAAGAAGGTGGTGTACACGCTGAACGCTCTGTGCATAGAAATGGATAACCGTTACGAACTGCTGAAGGAGGCGGGAGCACGTAACCTGAAAGAATACAATGAGAAATTTATAGCACGCAGGCTAAACCCTGAAAAGGGACATAAGTTCCTGCCATTTATAGTGCTTGTGATAGATGAGTTTGCCGACCTTATTATGACGGCAGGCAAAGAAGTGGAAATGCCGATAGCACGGCTGGCTCAACTGGCACGTGCCGTAGGCATACACCTTATCATAGCCACGCAACGCCCGTCTGTGAATGTGATCACTGGTACCATCAAAGCCAACTTCCCGGGGCGTATTGCCTTTAAGGTTTCGGCAAAGGTGGATAGCAGAACCATCCTAGATGCCGGGGGCGCTGAACAACTGATAGGACGTGGGGATATGCTGGTATCGCACGGGAGCGAGCTGCTGCGCCTGCAATGCGCTTTTGTGGATACACCTGAGGTGGAACGCATAGTTGAATTTATTGGTAAACAAAGAGGCTACCCGGCTGCCTTTGAACTGCCGGAATATGAAGGCGATGAAGACAGCAACGATAAGGTAGTGGACCTGGTGAACCGCGATAAACTGTTTGAAGATTGCGCCAAGGCTGTAGTGCAAACACAGAACGGATCGACCAGCAACCTGCAACGGAGGTTTAACCTGGGTTATAACCGCGCAGGGCGTATTATGGACCAACTGGAAGCGGCAGGTATTGTAGGCCCTGCAGTAGGCAGCAAACCTCGCGATATTTATTGCCAGACTGATGGACAACTGGATGACATTTTAAATTCTTTTTAATCTCCTTAATAAGGAAACCCAATTAATAACTATACAAAAATGATGATGAAAAAAGTTGTGTTGTCTGTGAGTTTGATGTGCTTGGCTACTATACCAGCGTGGGCGCAAACCGATGCTAAAGCCCAGGCTATTTTGCAGAACGTAAGCAAAAAAATAAATGGGCTGAAAAGCCTGAAGGCAAATTTTTCGCTGCACCTGAGCGGTGGCAAAGTAAATGAAACCAAGAAGGGCACATTTGCCATGAAGGGACAGAAATATCATGTACTGCTGAACGGACAGGAAATAATATGCGATACCAAAACCATATGGACCTACACCAAGGATGATAACTCTGTACAGGTAAGCGCTTACGACCCAAATGCACAAACCATAAGCCCTGCAAAACTGTTTACCAACTTTTACGATAAGGAATATAAGTACAAGTATGTAGGTGAACAAAAAGTAAACGGCAAGGCTTGTGATGTGATTGAAATGACACCGATAGCCAAGGGTAAACAATTCTCTAAAATAGACCTGGATATTGACAGAGCAACCAGTATGGTAGTGAGCGGCAATGTATGGGAAAAGAGCGGCAGCAAGTACCAGTACGACATCAGCGGATTTACACCTAATGCACCTTTACCGGATACCTACTTTACTTTTGATGCCAAGGCGCATCCAGGTGTTGAAGTGGTGGATCTACGATAATAGTATTTAATATGAAATTGAAAAAGCATCCCTCGAGTGGGATGCTTTTTCAATTTCATATTGGTTCGTGGAGATTCATTATGAAATAGATTCATTTCCTGTCCGGCAGGTCTCTTCTTTTTTTGATGCCAAAAAAAGAAGCAAAAAAAGGCAGTCGGCAGCGATTACCGCTGCTGCCAACGCAGCTTTGTGCAGGCAACAGTTCTACTGTTCTGCCAAACTAACGAATTCTACCTCATAGAAATCTACCATTCATCATGTACCCACCGCGAGAGGTGTTGGTCAGGCGACCAACATCGGCAAGAGAAGTAGCGGTGGTGATGGATACTATAAACAGGGCGGGGATAAACCCCGCCCATAATATTCAATTTATTTTATCTATAATCACTTTCATAAGAAATGTGCGCTTCATAATTGCCAATCAACACCTTTTAATATTGGAATTAGTTTTATCGTTCCGTATGCCTTATCTCCGAATTCGTATGTATACTTGCTAAACGGACAGCCCTTGCTGCTATCTATGGGTAAGCCATTATAATCTGTCAAATGATATTCGCTTAATTTCTTCCTAAACGAATTATTGTAGTAAGTAATATATACTTCGTGCATAGCTACATCTCGTTCACCTTCAATGAGGCATTCGGAAAAAGTTCCTCTAAATTCTTTATAGCATATAGTGTTCCCGTTATCATTAAAATAGTGCGTGAATTCATATGCAATATCCCCACCACCGTCATAGTCATAAGGTACATATACACATGATATAGGCTTGCCATTCCCATTGAAAAATAAATTTAACACATCGGTTGCACTGTCGGGGAATGAGTAATTCCTATCTCTCAATTCAATAAATTTCCCATCTATGTCCGTCCTATAATAGACCTTCAAATATTCTGGATGCAGTACTTTTAGCAAAGAGTCATGCTTGACCGCATTATCTATTACAGCGAGCATCGCACCACTTTTTGATATAGTATCACCTTTAGCTGCTTTGCTAACAATAGCATCAACTGTCTTCTGTTGCGGTTGACTTGTAACTTTGTTATTGGAAGTTTTGCAGGATTGCAGTAAACCGAAAGATACAATCACCACCAATACAATGTTAAAAGCAAATTGAAAGGAACGTCCATTAAACATAGCGGGTTGCTTTTTTAATACCGTTTTTACTTATCAATCGACTATGCTGTGTTTCCTTTTGCAAAACTTTAGTTTATTCCATCTGTAGTCACTTCTTTGGCAATCTTTTTTACCAAACCTTGCAACACACTGCCGGGGCCTACTTCGGTGAAGTGGGTGCCACCGTTTATTACCATTTCCTGTACACTTTGTGTCCAACGTACGGGAGAGGTGAGCTGGTTGATGAGATTAGCCCTGATATCCTGCGGGCCTATGTACGGATGTGCATCTACATTCTGATATACAGGACAGGTTGGATTATTGAAATGAGTATCCATGATAGCGTGCTGTAATTCTTCACGCGCAGGTTCCATTAATGGAGAGTGGAAGGCTCCGCCTACAGGAAGTATCAATGCACGCTTAGCTCCTGCAGCCTTTAGTTTTTCGCAGGCCTGTTTTACGCCTTCTACAGTACCGCTTATTACCAACTGGCCCGGACAATTATAGTTTGCAGGCACCACGATCTCACCTTCTATAGATGCACATATCTCCTCAACAATATTATCGGCAAGGCCGAGGACTGCGGCCATGGTAGATGGTTGCAGTTCGCATGCATCCTGCATAGCTAAGGCACGTTTGTAAACTAATTTGAGACCACTTTCAAACGACAATACCCTGTTGGCTACCAATGCAGAAAACTCACCTAGTGAATGGCCCGCAACCATATCAGGTTTCAGATCGGGAGTGGTTTCGAACAGGATAACAGAGTGCATGAATATAGCAGGCTGTGTAACGCGGGTCTGTTTCAGGTCTTCTTCGGTACCTGAGAACATAACATCGGTAATGCGGAATCCCAATATTTCATTAGCCTGTTCAAAATATTCTTTGGCTAATGTATTTTCTTCGTAAAGCTTCTTACCCATGCCCGGGAACTGAGCGCCCTGGCCTGGAAATATATACGCGTGTTTCATATGCTGTGTTTCGACGGCTAAAATAAAGCCATTCAGCCAATATGCAAACTATTAAGCCTGAACAGCCATATAATGCAGGTTAGCTACTTGTGTTTTTCGTGATCGAAAGATGTACCAATGTGTCATCTTATTGTTTTTTAATAGGCCTATCAACATGCCATAGCTATTAAAGTGTAATTTTACGACCGCATAATAAAAATGTGAACATGAACTGGATAGATTTTACCCAAGAAAAACAACTGGATACCATAAAGGAAGAAAGTAAAACAAAACCTGTTGTTATATTTAAACACAGCACACGCTGCTCTATAAGCTCTATGGCCAAGAGCAGGTTGGAAAGAGAAAAAACACCTGAGGGTATAATATTTTACTACCTGGACCTGATCAAGTACCGCCCTATATCGGGTAAGATAGCTGAAGAGTTCCAGGTTCATCATGAATCGCCACAGATACTGGTAGTGAAGAATGGTGAATGTATATATGATGAAAGCCATAACGGCATTGATATGCAGGACATAGCTGAACAAGCTTTGAAAGCGTAAATACATATCAGTATATTAGCAAACAACAAGCCCCCGACCTTAACGCCGGGGCTTGTTGTTTTGAGGTGGCCCCAATACCTAACTTAGTTTGTATGTCCCATTAAATCATCTTCCCCTTCCACCTGCCGCTTTTCAGGTATATAAGTGAGCCGGTAAGTAAAGTGGTCCAATAAACAAATTCTGCTCCCCAGCACAAGTATAAAGGGCTTTGCATACGCTCTATAACTATGTAACTATATACCAGGTAACAACCTACACAAGCAATTTCCATAGTGAGGTTCACCAGCGTATTGCCTGTGCCTACAACAGTGTTGAACATTACTGTTGATACAGACATGATGAGCATAGCCAGTACAATGATCTGCAGGCTGGGTATAGCATATGCTACCAGTACAGCATCATCGCGATACAGTGATAGGAACTCCCCAGGGAACAAGAATAAAGTACCGCAAAGCAGCAAAGCAAACAAAAAGCTCAACCTCGATATTTTCCAACCCAGGCTGATCACTTCATTTTGCTTTCCTTGCCCTATCAGGTTACTCACCATGGCATTACAAGTGGTTGCAAACGCCCATACACCTACACCAGCTATACCAAACAGACTGCGTAATATTTGCGATGCAGCTAAGGCCTGCGTGCCCAGGTGCTCAATAAATATGAAAAATATTTGCCAGCCACCTATGCTGAACATAAACTGCACAATAAGCGGTGCAGCTATAGCGAGCGAACGTTGGGAAAGCTTTACATCGAAAGTGAGATGACGGTAAACGGGATAATCCCGGTACATTTTATTCCAATAGAACAGGCCGGCCATAGTGCCGCAAAATACGATCTCTGATATGATGGACGCTATGGCAGCCCCAGCAAGCCCCATAGCTGGAAAGCCCAGCTTACCAAATATGAGCAGATAATCGAACAGCACATTAACTATAGTTGCGGCCAGCGAACCGTATATGAGGTACTTAGACTTGCCGATAGAGATATAGAAGGCATTGAACAATTGCGTAACTAATAAAAAAGGCAAGCCCCATATGCGGATATATATATAGTCGATACTGAGATATGCGTTGCCGGTATTGTGCAGGTTTAGGCCAAACAAAATGGGCGCTATCCAGAGCGAAAGGAACATGAGCGCCAGCGAAAAGAAAGCTGCCAGCATAACGCCGTTGGATAAAAGATGGGCTATTTCGCTTTTGCTGCCCTCGCCTGCCCTGCGGGCCATCTGTACCTGTATGCCGCTGCTGAGCCCATAGCCTATCATAGACAGCATAAGGTAGTAAATGCCGGTAATACCATTTACACCCAGCTCGCGCTCGCCCAGCCTGCCGAGGAAGGCTGTATTGGTTAAAAAACTGATCTGCGGTATCAGTAATGCCAGGGATATAGGCGCCGCAAGTTTTATTATTTGCCTGTTAGTTATAGATGTTTTCAATTCCTCTCTTTTGCTCTAAAATTTTACATTCCATCTGCATTGTACTACCATTTCACACATTAAAATAATAAACTATGCCGCACTCCAAATAGTGTAAGTGTCGCAAAAATATTCTATAATTGTGTGCTTTTCTATGTCAGAGGTTATAAACAACAACTTAAACCAGCAGGTTTATAGTATTCATAATAGTGACCAGCTACTGAACCAGGTGGATAGAGTGATATGTGTGCTGATGCCAAGGGGGCTGCTGATAGCAGGTTTTAGTGACAATGGTGGCCTGCTTTTGGTGCGCCACAGCGATTATAAAAGCGACCTGCCTATATGGATACTGGATTTTTATGAGCATCAGTTTCTGAACGAACCTATACTTGCCGATACTAATAAAGTAACTTCTGTATTTATAGCTTCTGATAAAAGCTATATAGTACCTGAGGTGCTATATAACGAAGAAACTGCAAGCGAATGGATGAAAAAGATCCATTTCATAGAAATAAACGAGACAATAACAGCCTACCCGCTTCGTGATGATAAGGCGGTATTGCTATACGCGTGGCCATCGGCCATAGAAAGCCTTGTGAACAGATACTTTGGCAAAGCCAGGTTTTTGCCACTGTCTGCATATCAGTTGCAAAAACCTAAGGTGAACAATGCTACAGTTACCTGCTGCATTACTGCAGATGCGGTTTTTGCCACACTGTATGACAATAAAACACTGTACTGGCATCAATATTTCCACTATAAGACCGCAGAAGATATAGCCTACCAGATAAAACTACTGTGCACCCAGAATGAAATAGATGCAGATACCCTGCAACTGCACTGTACAGTAACCAACCGCAGCCTGGGCAGAATAGTAAGCGACCTTACACAATATTTTCCTGAACTGAAAAGCGGAATAGAAAACATACACGGCGGCGAGAATGAACAGAACTGGGGCGGCACTTTATACCTGCTACAACAGCTTTATGCATGCGCATAGTAGGTGGCAACTTCGGCGGCAGGCGTTTTAGCCCACCGGCAAACATACCGGCACGGCCCACTACAGAAATGGCCCGTGAAGGACTATTTAATATACTCAGCAATTTTATTGATTTTGAAGAACTAACTACCCTGGAACTTTTTGGAGGGACAGGGAGTGTTACTTACGAGCTGGCATCGCGCGGAGCTAGAGACCTGACACTTGTGGAACGCGACCCTACGAGTATAGATTTCATCAAGAAAACAGCTAAGATGCTGGGCATAGACGACAGGCTGAATGTAGTGCGCGGAGATGCTTTTAAATTCATGAAACAGAGCACCAGGCAGTACGATCTTATTTTTGCCGACCCACCCTACGCACTAGCCAATATGGACGACCTGCCATTATTGGTATTTGAACAAAAAATGCTGGTGCCAGATGGTATCTTTGTGCTGGAACATACAACATCAAAAGATTACAAGCAGCACTCTAACTTTACACGTACAAAAAATTACGGCACCACTATCTTTACTTTCTTTACACAACCAAGTGAATAGACATGCAACGCATCTGCTTATTTCCCGGTACTTTTGACCCCATAACGCTTGGCCATGTTGATGTAATAAAACGCGCCGTATCGCTGTTTGATAAACTGGTGATAGGTGTGGGCATCAATTCTTCAAAGCAACCCATGTTTACTGTAGAACAACGTACGGGCTGGATCAAAGAAATTTTCAAAGACGACCCACGTATAGAAGTAACGGGTTACGAAGGCCTAACTGTACATTTTTGCCAGGAAATAGGCGCTAAATTCATATTGCGCGGCATACGCTATGTAAGCGATTTTGAGTATGAAAAAGCCATAGCAGATATGAATCGCATGCTCTCGCAAGAGGTGGAAACTATATTCCTTACCTGCGCTCCGCAATTCTCTACCATATCATCTACCATCGTGCGCGATGTAATACGCAATGGTGGCGATGTAAAACTATTCATCCCGAAAGAAGTACAGTTTTAATATAATCGCCGGTTAAGATATCCTTACAATATCGGTGTCCATATGCTTGCGCTCCATAGCCTTGTGCCTTATGTAGCGCATGGTTTCCTTATTCAGTCTTCTTATTACCAGGTATATCACCACACCGTCGTCTATCCACCCTATTACAGGTATCCAGTCAGGAATAAGATCGAAAGGGAATATAACGTAGGCCACGCCAAAAATAAGGGCCAGTATTGTAAACAACGACATCCGGTATTTACCGCTCAGCGCCTCACGTACCATTTGCCACATTGTCCTCTTGTTCTTAAATAAGCTCCATCCATGACGAGCCGTGTTTAAAGAACGCGCTGATGTAAATTTACCCATCATCTCTTCTTTGCTGTAAAATTAGGAACGATAGTGTTTTGGCTATGTTAATGATACAAGAGACAGTGTTATAATAAACATAATACTGCCTCTTGTATATCAATACTGTTACGCCTTAGGATCGAGCGCCTTCTTTATCCTGTATGAAATATCCTGCAAATGGTACTTGCTCATTCTGTCAGCAGTAGCGGGTATGGCTGCATCTACCTGTGTTTTTAACGCGACGAGCTGTGCACGTGCCATAGATGGCACATCGGTATTCTTAATATTTGGATTTAACAGTGCAGCCCAGAAACCCGTAGTTGGCCCTGGTGCAGCAGGTGGTGGATTTATGATATTAACCAGCGCTTCTACATAGGCTTTCTGCAGGTTGCGGCGGTATTCATCTATAGTCTTTTTACTAGACAGTTCACCCCAAATGCTTTTCTTCACATCATCCATCATGTCGTCAATAGCGTAGGTTTCTTTACCAAACCTTTCGGAGCACAAGGCCAGCCTGTACAAGCGCCCGCCAGAGAGCAGGCTGTTTAAAACACTCACCTGTACATTGCTCACCAATTCTGCACTGTATGGGTTGCTTATCTTGTTAAGTATGTCTTTGTCCAGCAACCAGGTAGGGGTTTCGAACAACTGCTTATCCAGGAATGTAATTGCCTCTTTCTGTATGGCTTTGGGTGTTGGTTCATACACATCCTCACCTGTTTGCTCTATGCTCTTTGGGGTTTCGTATATGCCACCCACATTGCGCACTACATGGCCCATATAACGGCCATACTGCCCCACCAGCCCAGTGTACATGTCTCGCAGGTTCTCGTATTTGTCAGCCTCTTCTTTTGTCCACTCAGGCAGTTGCTTTATAATACGTTTCAGGTTCCGGATGCCATACTCGCTCGCCTTCATGCTGTTATCGCCAAGGTCTTCAGTTTGCGAGCGGGGATCGAAGGGATTGCTCTCTGTACCAAACCATAAGCGGGGATTGGCCTTCAGGCTATCAATTACCCACTTGTTCACTATCTTCTTGTCTTCTTTTTCGTTTGCAGCAAAGCTGGCTTTGTAGCCCCATTGTATGGCCCACTTGTCATACTCCCCAATGCGGGGGAACATACCGATCTCGCTTATGCTGTCTTCGGGCTGTGCAACGTAGTTAAAACGTGCATAGTCCATTATAGATGCTGTATGGCCGTGCGCCTCTACCCATGCCTTGTTGCGCAACAACTCAACAGGTGTGCGGCTGCTGCTGCCCATGTTATGCCTTAGGCCAAGCGTATGCCCCACTTCGTGCGATGATACAAAACGTATCAGTTGCCCCATCAGTTCATCATCCAGTTCCATTTTGCGGGCTTTGGGGTCCACTGCTCCAGCCTGTATCATGTACCAGTCGTGCAGCAGTTTCATTACGTTATGATACCAGCCTATGTGGCTCTCAATGATCTCGCCGGTACGCGGGTCGTGTACGTTGGGGCCGTATGCGTTTTCAACGTCTGATGGCAGGTAACGGAGTACAGAGTAGCGTGCATCCTCCAGATTAGCAACACTGTCTTTAGGGTCCCACTCCTTAGCCATAATGGCATTTTTAAAACCAGCCTGCTCAAATGCCACCTGCCAGTCACTAATGCCCTGCATAAGGTATGGGCGCCATTTTTTAGGAGTAGCCGGGTCTATGTAGTAAACAATAGGCTTCTTTGGTTCTACCAGTTCGCCACGTTTCCATTTTTCAATGTCCTCGTCTTTGGGCTCCAGCCGCCAGCGTACTATAAATACCTGGTTATCTGTTTTTTGCTGGGCATCGTTGTACACCACATAGTCATCTGCAAAGAAACCTACACGTGGATCGTACAAACGCTTCTTCATACGGTCTTTGGGCAGCAGTATAAAGGAGTTGTTCATCTCTACCGTTACAGCGCCAGCAGTATAAGCAGCAGGCAAGGTAGTGGTAGGAAATGGTGACGGTGCAGCAGGCACAAAAGATGGTGTGGAAGTAAATGTGCGCACAACTTTCACTTCTGTATTTATAGGATAGCTGTTTATATTTTGTATATAGCTGCGATCTGATACCTGGGACGAAAGATTGAAACGGCGCTTGGTATATGCACCCAGGCTCACAGGCTGGTTATCGCCCTTGAAGAAATCGGTAACATCTATGACTACTGTGCTGCTGTCTTTACCAAAGGCTTTAATGTCGAACGATTCAGCAATAGGATCGAGATTGGAATTGGTGACAGCCTTGTAAATTTCGTTGCTGGAGTCTGCCACGCTAATTACGGTTACCACACGCAACAATACATTTTTATTGGGGCCTTTCTCCCACTTAATTGTTTGTTCATTTTCCATTTCACCGGCGTAAATACCACCGCCGCCGGCAGTCTTGCTATAGCGAGTAGTAACTATCATTTCTCGGTTGAAAAGAGAATCGGGAATTTCAAAGTACCATTTGTCGTCTACCAGGTGCACTGTGAACAATCCTTTTTTTGTAACAGCTTTATCTGTTATTACTTTATTATAAGGCTTGGGGCCTTTTTTACTTGCATCATCAGGCTTGGCTGCAGCAGGGGCTGCAGGCTCATTTTTATGGTGTTTATGCCTGGCTACTGCTGGCACAGAGAGTAATAACATTGCTGCTATAACAATATGCTTTTTCATTGTACAATCTTAAGAGTGAAAATGTATTGTAATGTAAGAAAGAATTGATAGCCTATGACTTACCTGTATAGAAATACCGTTAAAAATAACCCAAGCAAAAAAAGTACTACTACGTATGCGGCAACTGATTTTATAAGGCTTATTAAAGTGCTGGACAGTATTCAACCTTATATGGCCCCCCAAATAAGCCAAACCGAATTTTAATTGTACAGCGATGCTCCATTTTTCCATCATCCAGATAGTGTAGAAACAAGTATACCGGGCCAGATTTGTTAAAGCTCTCTAATACATTAGCCAGGCTGCCATCTTCAAAATCTCCTTTGTCTTTATTTACAATTTGTAGAAATTTATTTTCTACTTCTTCTGTTTTTAAAAAGGAAAAACCTCGGGCTTCCAGAGCAGGGATGATGAATTCCCTTTTTGCAATGGGTAAAAGTACCTTCTGAATATACAGGTCGACGATTGTTACTAAAGCAATCATAACACATATAAAACAACTGAGGACAAAAGTTATTGCCAACAAAGTATGGTGATCCATCTTCTTTTTAAATAATTATAAAACTACCTGATGCACCAAATTACTTTTGCCGGGGTAGTCGGTATTAAAATGCAGGCCGCGGCTTTCTTTACGGAACTGGGCGCTCTTTACTATGAGATATCCTATAGTTATAAGGTTGCGCAATTCGCAAAGCTGGGGCGATAATGTTGCTGTGCGGTATAGTTCTTCTGTTTCACCATGCAGCAGATCTATGCGGTGCATGGCGCGCTCCAGGCGTATGTTGTTGCGCACTATACCTACGTAGTCGCTCATTATCTGCTGCAGCTCCTTAAGGCTTTGCGTAATGAGGATCATCTCTTTAGGATGGTTGGTACCTGATGCATTCCAGTCGGGCACATCATCCTGAAACTGGAGACTTTCCAATTGCTTTGCAGCATCTTCTTCGCAACGGTGCGCAAACACCAATGCTTCAAGCAAGCTGTTGGATGCCAGGCGGTTTGCTCCATGCAACCCAGTGCTGCTGCATTCGCCACAGGCATATAATTGCTGCACACTTGTGCGACCTGCACTGTCTGTTTTTATGCCGCCACAACAATAGTGTGCTGCCGGTGCTACCGGTATCATTTGCGTAAATATATCGATGCCTGCCTGCTTGCAACGTTCATATATATTGGGGAAGTGTGCCAGTATTTTTTCGTGGTCCATATGCCGGCAATCGAGATACACATGTTCTGTACCGGTACGCTTCATCTCGCTGTCTATAGCGCGGGCCACCACATCGCGCGGGGCAAGGTCTGCACGACTATCATAGCCGGGCATAAAGGCTTCACCATCTTTATTGCGCAATATGCCGCCATCGCCACGAACGGCTTCTGTTATAAGGAACGATGGGCTCACACCAGCCTCATACAACGCCGTTGGGTGAAACTGTATGAACTCCATGTTTTCTATACGGCACTTAGCCCTATAGGCTACTGCAATACCATCGCCCGTAGCAATGCGCGGATTGGTAGTGGTACGATACACCTGCCCTACGCCACCACTGGCCATAAGCGTCACCTTGGCCAATATCTTTTCAATATTATTGTTCTTCAGGTTCAGCGCATATACCCCATAGCATTGTATATCGGGCGTTGATTTTGTAACCAGGTAACCCAGATGATGCTGGGTAATAATATCTACCACAAACCAATGATTATGCACGGCTATGTTGGGGTATTTTTTTATCTCCTCTACCAGCGTACGTTCTATTTCCAGCCCGGTTACATCTTTATGGTGCAGTATGCGAAATTCAGAATGGCCACCTTCCCGCCCACGCAGGTACTCACCCTCATTATCCTTATCAAAACGGGCACCCCAGTCAATGATCTCGTTTACTCTAAGCGGCCCTTCTTTTACCACTATCTCAACCACATCTTCATTACACAGCCCGTCGCCGGCTATCAAGGTATCAGTTATATGTTTCTGAAAACTATCTCGTTCCAGATCGTTCACTACGGCAATGCCACCCTGTGCATACTTGGTATTGGTCTCGTCTGTATTGGCCTTGGTGAGTATAGTGATACTTTTATCTGGAAAGCGCCTGGCCATTTTTACAGCGAATGTAAGCCCTGCAATACCCGATCCTATTACCAGTATATCTGTTTTCAACATGACAATTCTATTACTCTTTAAAAGTACCAGTTATGGGGGAATTGTTGGCTAAAAAGATTGAAATGTATGCAATAAACATGCATTGCGCCTAGCTGAGCATTATTATGTGCAACCACGAATTGCTATTTCAGTTGATTTTTTATTATTTTAAATTCTGTCATTACTTACGTTTCTCACTAAAATTACTCCACCTCAGTATCCCGGGTTTTTTCATTTATTTCCCTGATGATCCTATCCAGGTCTTCTGCTTTCGACCTGATGCCTTCTATGATGATGCGGATCTCTTCCGGATCTGAATTTTTCTGCGCAAACAATTCGGTAAGGCCTAAAATACTGGCAAGCGGGCTACGCACCTTATGTGATTGTATCCAGGCTATCTCTTTAAGAATATTGTTGTGTGCCTCTATCTGCAGCCTATATTTCCGTTGCTCGGTAATATCTGTAAAGTAAACAGTAAGGCCGGCCTCAGTAGGATATGCATGTACGGATATCCATTTATCCAGGTACCAGGAATATTCTTCAAAATGAACATTCACCCTGTCGTTTACAGCCCTATGGTATTCAGTGTAAAATTTTTGTTTTAGTGCAATGGGGAAATATTCCCAGAAATTATTGCCTATAAAATTTTCTTTCTGAGCTTTGTGGGTATCAGTATAGGCTTTGTTAACATAAGTAAATTTCCAGTCATTATCCAAGGTGAAGAAGCCATCGCTTATACTTTCCAGTATATCTTCCATTTTCTCATTCAGCACCTTGCTTTCTGCTTCAGCCCTTGCTGCAGCCTCATTCTTCATTATAAAGTCCAAACGCGCAGGGCTGCCTTTATAAGTTACAGCTTGCGCATATACCTGTACATTAAAAGTCTGGCCGTTTTTGTGTTTATGAATTGCACTGTATGGCGTTAAAAAATACTTTTTATCGCTTATAACCTTGTACAGATCTTCACCATCTTTAAGCAAAACAATATTGTGCAATTGCATTTTAGCAAACTCAAGTGCAGTATAGCCATATTGCCGTTGAGCAGAGTTGTTTACTATGAGAAAGCGCATCGTTTCCGGGTCAATAATCCACATAGGGCATGGATTATGCTCAAAAAACGCTGGCACTGAAACATCGCCGGTAACATCTGCTATTGCTGCAAAACGATCTTTTTTTGCAAACAAATGTCTTATCCAATTAATTGCTCTCATTAT
>JABDEZ010000038.1 GCA_013286835.1 Bacteroidota bacterium | reverse complement strand
ACTGTCTGCAATATTGTTTTGTGCTATGGCGTATATGGGAGAAAAATAAATGAGCAGGTAAACTATTCGTTTCAGCATATGGAGCAACGCTATTTTTCTTAGATGATGATTGTTATTTAACCATAATAACAATTTTAAAACCGCTGCAAAAATATTCTTTATGGTTGTTATTAAAGCTTTTTCTTTATTGTATTTATCGATTGCTGCATGATAAATTCTATACTGGCAGCCTACGAGAAATTTCGGAAACGTTTTTTTGCAAATTCATAACTTAATGTAACTGGTATATAAAAAGTTATATCGGCAATAAATTTTGCAAGTAATAGGGCGGCCACCAAGTTATCAATAAGCAGCGGTAAATAATACATGAGCAGTGGCCTTATTAAAAAGCTGTCCAGGACTTCTGCTATGCCAAATTCAACTACAAATGCGCGAATGTTTTTAAGAAAGGTAATGATATTGTAACCTTTATTGTCTGCGTTTAGGGCCTTTTTTGTTCCATGAATATCGTTGAGGAGTATATATCCAAAGTATAATAAGTTTCCTGCCCATGTTGCTACTAAAGCAGCTGCTACAGCATTATTCCAAATACGATAAGCAATAACACCACCACCGAGGGTTGCCCCGGTAGAGAGCAATTCTGCAGGAAGGTAACGTTTCAGCCATTCCTTCATTTTGGCAGTCATGCTTTCCAACAATAGGTTTAATGTGGTTTATGCATACTTAGCTTCCAGTTTCTTTTCTGGTTTCAATATTACACGCGATTGTGGGGTGGCGCCGTTGTTACCAGGCACGGGCAGGCATATCATTTCATATGCACCGGCATCTATGTCTTTTAGCCGCAGGCCCTGTATCATGCTTATTGATGAATCTGTCAGCATTACGTTTATTTCTGCAGCGGTGCTCTTATTATTAGTCAGCAAGTAATCTATGCCCACGCAACTCACCTGTTTTTCAACCAGGTATCTTACCGCATCGGCACTTAGGTAGGTCTGCTTTTGTCCCACTGTTATGTATTCAGCATCTGCATCAGAGTTGCTGGTACGCAGCAATACTCTGTCTCCCTTTTCTATGGGTAAGTGTTTTAATGCATTACGGGTTATTTCAAGTTTCTGGTCTATAAGGTTAAAAACCTTAACTGAGCCAATAATGGCTTTAGCGTTTGTTTTCATTTTTCTATATATACTGCGGGATCTTCTTCTTCCTTACTGCATAATAATTATGCCACCCCTGCATACTATATTTACCCTTGCAGAGGTACTAAAAAACACTTAATACTGGGGAAATTAAACCTAATAAACATCACAATTCCACGTTTCGCCGGGTATTGTATTGATATTCTCATTGCATTGATTTTTGGCATCTCTTTTACTTTGGTTGCCCAGGTCTTTATTATAAATTGCTATGCCGTTATATGTGCAGGCACAGTGGTAATCTTTTTTACATGAGGTCATTAATATTGTTCCTGCAATAGTGAGGAGTATAGCGTAGGTGGCTTTTTTCATAAGTTATTTTATTGTTCGTGGATAGGCGATAAATGTAAACATAAATTCAATGTTATGCTAGCGCACAGCTATAAAAGTACCCGTCTATTCAGCAATAGTTGTAATCATTATTGTTTGCTTATTTTTGATGCTTTAAATTATTTCAATGGCTGAAAATAGAATGAAATGCCACATCTTTCATGGTGAGCACGAAAACGTGCAACAGGAAATGAATGTGTTGCTGGAAAGTAAAAAGAACATAAAAATACATTCTGTAGTACAGTCGCAAAGCGCTATTGAAGCCAAAGACGGCGGGTTGCCGCTCCTGCTTATAACAATTACACTGCTCTACACCGATCTTGATGTGGAACGCGAACATATTCTTGGTTTTACAGACAAAAGATAAACTTACTTTATACTTTCTGTAGGGCTAGCTGCCGGGGTAAATGAAGGATTATGTTTTGTAGTAGGTATAATAAAGCCCAGGCTTAAAATAAGCTCATAAGTGCCAAAGTTTTGTTTGGCACGGCCATCATAAACGAGCAGGTGACTGTATCGGGCGTAATCTACTTTTTGTGAAAATTCAAGATAGGCGTACTTCATTACAGTTACGCGCACTGCTGTTTCAGCGCCTGTGTTCCAGCCACCCAGCTGAAACTGCTGTGCGTTTATCTGCCCAAAAAGGTCGTTCTGTACGTGAGGTATTACCGGGCCTATACCTGCTTTTCCTGTAAGATCTACCTTCAGTTTGCGGGTTTTGGCATTGTAAACCGGTACTCTCTTCACTAAGTTGAACAGAAGAAAATTTGCTCCATTATTTAAAAAGTAATAGAATCCGTTGCTCTGCGCGAAGAAAATTTGTTCATCCACACTCTTATTAGCCAATGTACCTTTTAGGTGTACTTGCTGGCCATCTGCGATGAGATATTTTGTATGGTCGAAGTTGATTTCAATACCCAGGTCCTGTTTTTTATTGAAGTAATAGCCGAGGCGGTAATTATATTGAGGTATGGTAAATGCCTTATGAAAAAGGCCTTCATCCCAGCCCCTGTGGTCATGGGCATTTACATGCACCATTTCGTAATCATTGCCAAGCCCGGGTTGTTTTATTGTAACTGTCGATTTGGTGTACCATTCTGTATTATATCCCCAGCTAAAGTATATAGAACCTGTACGATCTTTTTTGTTTTTAGCGTCAGACTTGATGGATGAGAACAAAAAGATGGAAAACAGCAGCACTGTCGCTGCCCGGAATTGAATGCGCATCATAAATTATTTACGGCCGCAAAGATACGGGTAATGACACATATACTAACTGTCATTATCCCATAAAACTTTTTATCAATCCTTGCCATTGCTCATCTTTCACATTTACCCAGTTATCCACATTGTCCGAAATTACTTTTTTAAGGTTTCTTACATGGCATGTCGCAGAAAGGTTTACGCCCCTCCTGTCACATACAAATGTGACTGAAGCACATTCTGAGTTGTAAATAAGACCCTCGTCTTCCTGGCATGGTAGGTATATACGCATGCCTATGCTTTCATAGTCTGTATCCGGGTCATAATCATATTCTACTGTGTCTATCAGGGTATAGCTCCATATATCACCCACCTGGTATTTGTCCGGGTCCAGTTGCACCATGTCGTGCGTATGGGCTTTACGGTGCAGCACTTTTTTATGTTTATCGGTAAGGGCGAAGGAAATATCTTCTGTAATGCCGTTCTTCCAATTGTTCACATCCAGCATATTATCCTTCATGTCAAGGAACCATGATGCTGCTTCATCCATATCCTTGGCGCTAATAGCATACGCAAAATCTTTGAGTATCCCTTTATATTGTTCCGGTACAAGTGGGTGGTGCCCCGCATCCATATGTGTTTATATTTTATTGCTTATACAATATAATGTATAAAGTAATTGCCTCCAACTTTCTGCCTACCTCCAACCTGTATATCTTTACCACAATTATTAATGTATTAATGAAAATAGCCATTGTAGGAGCCGGGGCAGCCGGGTGTTTTGCTGCTGCCAATATCGTATCTCAGACAGGTCTGGAAGTGGTTGTATATGAAAAAACAGGCAAGCCGCTGCAAAAGGTAAAGGCATCAGGAGGTGGGCGCTGCAACGTTACCCACGCCATCTTTGATATACCTGAACTTATTACCCGGTATCCACGTGGCAAACAGTTATTGCGTAAAACCCTGTACCAGTTCAGTCCGCAACATACCATCAACTGGTTTGAAGAACGGGGCGTGACCTTAAAAACAGAGGCCGATGGGCGTATGTTTCCTGTAACAGACAGTAGTGAAACGATTATGGAATGCATTTTAGAAGAAATGCATAAAAGGAATGTGCATATTGCATACCATAAGCAAGTGGTGAAGATCGAGAAGACAGGGGAGGAGTTCGTGCTCTATTTTGCCGATAAGACTACCACGGTAGCAGATAGGGTATTGATCACAACAGGAGGCTTTCCCAAAGCTGAGCAATATCAATGGTTGCAGGTGCTGGGGCATACTATACAAACCCCGGTTCCTTCGTTGTTCACATTCAATATGCCCAAGCATCCTATAACAGAGCTTATGGGGGTAAGTGTACCCAATGCTACCGTAAAAATAGCAGGCACTAAAATAGCAGAGCACGGCCCGTTACTCATTACCCATTGGGGTATGAGCGGACCGGCAGTTTTGCGTACTTCTGCATGGGCTGCAAGAGAACTTAATACGCGCAATTATGAATTCGACATACTGGTTAACTGGCTAGGCGATGTAACAGAAGCTGATGCGCGCAATACCATCTTGCAGGCGCGGGTTGAATATGGTAAACAATTATTAAGAAACAAGAATATTTATAACCTTCCGCGCCGCCTGTGGGAATACCTGCTGGCCGATAGCGGAGTAGGGGAAGATACCCGCTGGGGAGAACTGCCTGCCAACGCCCAGAATAAATTAATAGAACGGCTGGTACATAACCTATATAGTATAAAAGGTAAAACCACGTTCAAAGAAGAGTTTGTAACCTGTGGGGGCATATCGTTGGGTGAAATTAGTGCGGCCACGCTTGAAAGTAAACTTGTTCCTGGATTATATTTTGCCGGGGAGGTAATGGATGCAGATGGTATAACAGGTGGCTTTAATTTTCAGAATGCATGGAGCAGTGCCTTTATAGCCGCCCAAAACATTACAGAATAGTTTTTTTGATGTGCTTTTTTAAAATGCCATGCCGTTAAACCACGGCATGATATTTTAATCCAACTTTCACAATAAAAAAAGCATATCATGAAAACCATCGCAAAAAACACATCATGAAAGCATGGTACATAATTATTATTATTTAGCTTATGACTTTGATTAAACAAAGAGTTAACAACTAAAATCAATAAAATGAAAAATACAGCAAAAACAGTGTTCATTGCTCTTGCCATTGCAGCAATCGGTAGTTCTGTTACAAGCTCTGCCCAGATATATGTGAATATCCGCCCGCGCCACGAAGTGATTGTGGCCCGTCCTGCACCACCTAGCCCACGTCACATATGGGTTGAGGAAGAATGGAGGCCTTACCATGGCCATTATGAATACTCTGGTGGTTATTGGGCAGCTCCTCCTCGTCCGGGTGTAGTATGGATACCTGGTCATTGGCGCGATACTCCTCGTGGCTCCGTTTGGATCTCAGGCCACTGGCGTTAATAGTTAATGATTCTTTACAAAAAGGTTCTTATCACTGATAAGAACCTTTTGTCTTTTAAAGACATGGCGATTATTTATTTGTATTTTTTAAAATATTGAGGCATGAAATTTATATCTCATTGATTACAATAAATAAATACATGCAAAACATAACGAAAAAAATGATTCTGGGAGTGGCCATCGCGCTTACTTGCGGTTCACTCAGCAGTTCTGCCCAGATTTTTGTAAGCGTTCGTCCTCGCCACGATGTGATCGTAGAACGCCCGGCGCCACCTAGTCCCCGCCACGTGTGGATAGACGAAGAATGGAGACCTAACCATGGTCACTATGAATATGCAGGCGGCCGCTGGGAAGCGCCTCCCCGTCCGGGTAACCAATGGCGTCCTGGTCACTGGCGCGATACGCCACGTGGCTCTGTATGGGTACCTGGTCACTGGCGTTAAATCATTAACTATATAACTAAAAGATCCCCGGAGAAACCGGGGATCTTTTAGCTTCCTGGAAGTTTCAGTTATACCTTAACAATAGTTTTTAATGATATGTTTGGCATGATATTATTTGTACTTTCATCATACAGGTAAGATATTGAATGGAATTCACCGATTTTGAGAATGATGTACTTGACCTGGTGGATAAAGACCACTTCGAAAAGTATTGTTACCTGTTACCGTCAATAAAAGCGGTATTTAGGGTACGGTTCATCAATATACTTCATTCAGGTTTTAATATCCCCACTGCTTACGACCAGCTCAATATTGCAGCAAAGCTTCCAGACAAAAACTTCCAGCGCTATCTCAGTTTTATCTCAGCTAAAACTGCTACACAGAAGTCATTGCAATTATAGGTGCATGCAACCGAACAAAATATGGTATGTTGCAAAATATCCCCGTTTATAGTTAATTTCAATTTGTAATCATCCCGTATGAAACTAATTGTAAAGAAACATCCACTCGCTATACGTTGGTTCCATTGGGTCAATTTCCCCATACTTGCTATCATGATATGGAGCGGTTTGCTCATCTATTGGGCAAACGATATTTATCGTGTAGGCTGGGGCGACACTACGATTCTTAAATTCTTTCCCGATTCTTTTTACAAAGCATTCAATATATCTGGCAGGCTGGCAGAGGGTATGGCGCTGCACTTTGTATTTATGTGGTTCTTTGCTATCAATGGATTGTTGTATGTCTTATACACCGTCATCTCAGGTGAGTGGCGCTATCTGTGGCCCGAGCGCAAATCTTTTAAAGAAGCGTGGTTGGTGGTATTGCACGATTTGCATCTGCGCAAAACAACACCACCCCAGGTAAAGTACAATGCCGCCCAGCGCATTGCATATAGTGCCATCATTATTATGGGTTTTGGGTCACTGGTTACAGGGCTTAGCATTTACAAACCGGTTCAGTTTGGCTGGCTCTGTACATTGTGCGGTGGCTACGAGTGGGCCCGGATAGAACACTTTACTTTAACTATTGGTTATACTTTATTTTTCGTCATCCACATAGTGCAGGTTGTATTGGCAGGTTGGAATAATTTTCAGGCTATGGTCACAGGTTTTGAGGTGGAGAAACTTCCTGAACTTGAGCCTGAACCATCGGAAGAAACCACTAATACTCAAAACAGTTAACGATGGAAAGTAAACCCAACAATCTGGCAACTGACAGGCAAGTACGCCGCCGCGTTATTTTTTCTTTTATTGGTTTTTTTATATTCATAGGTTTGGTGTACCTGGCTTTTCGGTGGTTGTATCATACACCCGATGCGGCAGGTGTTCATGCACCGCTACGCAAAGGGTACGAGGTGAATGAAAAAATATTTGGAGGCACCTTCAATAAAAATACACTGGTTAAAACCTATCCTTTATCTGCGGCCACTACCCATGTGCGGGTAAATGGTGATGTAGGTATGGGCGAAGATTTTGATCCTAAAACCTGGAAAATGCACCTGGTGCGTAATGTCGGCGATACGCTCCTTATATCTATGGCCGAAATAAAAGCTTTACCCAAAACAGAGATCGTTTTCGATTTTAAATGCATTGAAGGCTGGAGCCAGGTAACGCATTGGGGTGGTGTAAAGTTTACTGATTTCCTGGCGCACTTTGGGCTCGATTCCCTGGCGGCATATAAATACATAGGCCTGCAAACACCCGATAAAGCATACTACGTGGGCATAGACATGAATAGCATGTTACAGCCCCAAACCATACTCTGCTATGAGATGAATGGTAAACCTCTCCCGTACGACCAGGGTGCACCCTTACGGCTTATCATCCCCGTAAAATATGGTATCAAGCATCTAAAGCGCATAGGTACTATGTTCTTCAGCAATACCCAGCCTGCAGACTATTGGGCAGAACGGGGCTATGATTTTTACTCTGGGCACTAGATCATTGCATTATTTCAGATGCCTTCTGGTTCAATGCGGTAGATACACTCACGGGCAATATGATATAGGTGTGCGGTCGGGCCCTTTGATCTTCACTTGTAAAAGGATGATATTTTACTGGGCTGCCTCGGGCTTTAGCTTTCCCATTCCTAAAGGGTCTGCTTCCTCATGCAGGTAAGGGATACTTACGTGCTTAAACCCTTTGTGCAATAACTTTTCCCTAAAGGCTTGTTGCACCTCATATTCGCCATGTACCAGGTAAATGTTTTTTACCTCTGCGGTATTTTGGCAACTCAGCCATTTCAGAAGGTCGTTATAGTCTGCATGTGCACTCATACTATCTATGCTTTCTATATTAGCTTTCACCTCGCGGCGTTCACCATATATATACACTTCTTTTGCTCCGTTATGCAACTGTCCGCCAAGGCTGTGCGGCTCACAATAACCTACCAGCATTATGGTGCAGTACGGGTCGTCTATACTCCCAGCAATATGATGTTTTACCCGCCCGGCTTCTGCCATGCCCGATGCCGAGATGATCACACATGCTTCCTTACTTGCGGTTAGCGCTATGCTTTCATCCACGTTTTGGGTGTAGTGCAATCCCGGGAAATCAAATACGTCATCATCTTTTTTTAATAGATCGCGAACCTGCTCATTAAAACACTCTGGATTGTTTTTCATGATCTGCGTTGCCTCTATAGATAATGGACTATCTACGTAGTAGTTGATTTTGGGTAATCTGTGTTCGGTGTCCAACCGGTTTAGCAAATACAATATTTCTTGCGTGCGGCCCACACTAAAAGCCGGGATGATTAGTTTTCCCTTCCGCTCTATGCATGTCTTTTCAATTACATCAAGCAGTTTGTCGGTAGCCGAGTGCAGCACGCTGTGCAGCTTATCGCCGTATGTCGATTCCATAATAATATGATCTGCCTGCGGAAAATCTTTCGGACTGGACAGGATCATATCATTATATCGGCCTACATCACCGCTAAATGTAAGAGCGGTTGTTTTATCCCCTTCTTTTAACTTCAGGCTAATGGCGGCACTACCCAGTATATGCCCTGTATTGGTATAGCGCAGTTCTATACTGTTGTCTATTTTGTAGGGTTTGTTATAGGGCACCGTTACAATAAGGGGTAATACTTTTTCTACATCATCCTCTGTATATAAGGCATCAATAAGAGGCCTCTGCTGGCGTTCTCTTATCTTGTTGATGTGAGTTTCCTCCATCTCTTGTATATGTGCACTATCCAGCATCAGCAGCCTTCCCAGTTCAAGGGTTTGAGGAGTACAGTATATTTTACCTTTAAAGCCGTCTTTTACCAGTTTAGGCAGCAACCCAATATGGTCTATATGTGCGTGCGAGATAATAACGTAAGTGACGTCTTTGGGTTCAAAGCCCCAGTTGCTATTTAATTCAAGGGTTTCCTTGCCCAATCCCTGGAACAAGCCACAGTCCAGCAATATCTTTTTGTCATTATCCAGGTGTATCAAATGTTTAGAGCCTGTAACTGTTCTTGCTGCGCCGTGAAAGGATATTTTCATAAGTTGATGACTTATTGCAAATTTAGAATCATTCAGTTATAAAAAATGAGTCGCGTTACTTTAGTAGGTTTACTATTACTTGTCTTATGTCGCTATATGTGCGGCGTATTCGAAGGCATGTCAATCAATCCCTTCGCCACTCGCTTAATAAAAAAATAGTTGGCCGATCCGCTTATTACAGCGCCTACAACAGGTATCAAACGTTCTGCGGTTTTTGATCCTATATTGATCATCAGTTTCTCGGCAACTTCTTCCAGTACATTTTTGGTGAGGGTAACTCTGGCATCTTTTTTAAACGAAGCGGCAACAATTTTTATAAAATCCTCAAAACGTATTTCATACTTGCCGGTATTATGGTAAGATACAGCCAATGTAACCCTGAACTGTTGAGTGATGAGGTTGATCATATCCAGTGGCACGCCAATAGCAATAGTAGCAAATCCGCCTGCCCCTGTAATTACTCCCGATCCCGCTGCAAGCAAGGCACATTGATTAATAAACTTTTCCAGTCCAAGCTCATCCACTCCTTTTTTTACACTCAGTTGGTCTATTCGTTTAAATATTTGCTGTAGCCCCCCTTTAGATAGGTAGTTGAAACCAGCTTTAAACTTAGAGCCAAGCGCTTTGAAATTTGGTTTATGCAGTTTCATTTTCTGTATTTATTCGTTTGTCCCTCACTAGGGTACGTCTATTTTCGTGCCATAGAATACTGTAGCCCTTTTGTTGATGAGGATAGCAATACCTATTTGGCCCAATTTTAATACTTTTATCCAAATTGCCAGTCATGATAATAGCGACTTATAATATCAATGGTGTTAATGGTCACTTGCCAGTATTACTCCGTTGGCTCGAACAAACTGCCCCCGATGTTGTTTGTCTGCAGGAACTAAAAGCCCCACAGGAAAAATTTCCGGAACAGGCTATTAAAGAGGTGGGCTATAACGCAATATGGCATGGGCAAAAAAGCTGGAACGGTGTAGCTATACTGGCGCGCGGTATGGATATAGAAGAGGTGGGTCGTGGTCTGGCCGGCGATGAAGAAGATGTGCAGAGCCGCTATATAGAAGCTATGGTAAATGGTATTCACATTAGTTGCTTGTACCTGCCCAATGGCAATCCGGCCCCCGGTCCTAAATTCGATTATAAGCTCAATTGGTTTAAACGCTTTAGCGCCCGCGCTGCAGAATTGCTGGCTTCAGGTAAGCCAGTAGTACTAACCGGCGACTATAATGTAATACCTGCTGAACTGGATGTGTACAAACCAGAGCGTTGGGTAGATGATGCCTTATTCCGTCCCGAATCGCGCGAGGCATTTCATAACCTGATAGGGCAGGGCTGGACAGATGCTATACGTAAATTATATCCCACCCAAACGGTTTATACTTTTTACGATTATTTCCGCAATGCATATGGTCGCGATGCCGGTTTGCGTATCGATCATTTCCTTCTGACCCCAGATCTCACAGGTCGTCTTCTTGCAGCCGGGGTAGATCGTGAGGTACGTGGCTGGGAAAAAACAAGCGACCACTGCCCTGTGTGGATACAATTGGCAGACTAGTGAATACTAGTATTATAGGTTTGATTATCTTCCTTCTATAGATAGAAGGCTTTGGGTTGTTCACAGGTGAGTTCTAGCTGTTCACCTTCACTTCCCATGTTATTGCACAGCCAGCCCTGCGCAATGTTTCTGCTACAGAGCAATATTTATCTATAGATAATGCCACTGCATGCTGTGCCTGCTCTTCTCCAACATCGCCACTTAAGTAAAAAACTACGTGAATTTTTTCCCAGAGAGATGGCACTTTGCCCTGCTCTCTTTCACCGCTTATAGCCATTTTAAAAGATGTTAGTGTCTGGCGTTTCTTTTTAAGTATAGATACTACATCTATACCGCTGCAACCGCCAAGGCCCATCAATAATGCCTGCATAGGCCTTACCCCATATCCCTTGCCACCATCGGCCGGGCTCGTATCCATAGTAATGGTTTTGCCGGCTTCATCAGTAGCTGTAAATCCAAATTCCGGTTGGGTCAGGTCCACATCTATTGTCATCATTGGTTTGTATTTTATGCAAATGTATAGGAACAAGCATTTACTTTTGCGGTTCTATGACGCAGGAGTACAAGTACGATGGCAATTTAACACTTGAAAGCGGGGCGGTCCTTGTGCAGCCCACCATTGCATATAGCACCTATGGTATATTAAATGAAACTAAAGATAACGTGGTATGGGTATGCCACGCACTTACTGCAAATTCCCAGGCAGCAGACTGGTGGCCGGGTATGATAGGCAAAGGCTGCGCATTGGATACGGACAGGTATTTTATTGTATGTGCCAATATACTGGGCAGTTGCTATGGCAGTACCGGGCCTTTAAGTGTCGATCCCGCTACATCATTGCCATATTTTCATTCTTTTCCGCAAATAACCGTACGCGATATGGTGTCTGCCCACATCCTGCTCAGACAACATTTGGGTATAGATACTATACATCTGCTTGTTGGTGGCAGTATGGGTGGCTATCAGGCATTGGAGTGGGCCGGTATCGAAAATGACGTAATTAAGAATTTATTCCTCCTGGCTACATCGGCTGCAGAAAGCGCATGGGGTATAGCTATACATACAGCTCAGCGGCTGGCAATTGATGCTGATGCAACATGGCATCATAATAACGCAAGTGCAGGGGCAAAAGGGTTAAAAACCGCAAGGGCTATAGGTATGCTCACTTACAGGGGATACCAGTCGTTTGTTACGCACCAGACAGATGAAGACTTCCATAAAGTAGATAACTACCGGGCCTCGTCCTATATCGATTATCAGGGCAATAAGCTGGTAGCTCGTTTCAACGCCTACAGCTATTGGTGCCTTACCAAAGCTATGGATAGCCACAATATAGCACGTAGTAAAACTGCAAGTGTTGCAGAAGCGCTCAGCCAACTGCAGCAACCTACGCTGGTAATAGGTATAGATACCGATATGCTTTGTCCATTTTCAGAACAGCAGTTTATCGCAGCATATATCCCCAATGCACGCCTGGTAAAAATAAAGTCCGCCTTCGGGCACGATGGCTTCCTGGTAGAAGTGAAGAAAATATCAAAACACCTTTCGGCATTCATAAAAAACATCCGGCACATTTAGTACCGGATGTGCAGTTATAAAATATGTAAAATGCTTATTTTACTTTCTGGTTACCAAACTTATCCTGCCATGCCATTATGCCGCCGGTCAGGTTTACAGTATGTGTAAAGCCTGCCTGCTCCAGCATCATACATGCTTGCATGCTCCTTTTGCCAGAGCGGCAATGTATGATCAGTTCTTCGTCTTTGAATTGCTCGATCGGATCCAGCTGCATAGACATGATATTGCCTAGAGGAATAAGTTGTACGCCCAGGTTAGCTTCGGCATATTCATCCGGCTCGCGCACATCTATAATATTTAATTGTTCACCGGCGTCCAGCCTGTTTTTTAGTTCTT
This sequence comes from Bacteroidota bacterium, assembly GCA_013286835.1. Taxonomy (GTDB): domain Bacteria; phylum Bacteroidota; class Bacteroidia; order Chitinophagales; family Chitinophagaceae; genus JABDEZ01. The sequence goes on along the minus strand of JABDEZ010000038.1, from coordinate 11,438 downwards.
CAACTGTTATATGCTGCATGGTCTCTTTAATTAAAACGTGCAAAGTTATTATAATTTCAGGTGAGGAAGATGAATAATATCAATTGTGCATCTATATGCAATATTATAAGTAAATACTATAATCCAACTTTCGCCAGAACATTTTTAGATAAGCATAATATAGAGGTGTAAATTACTATTTTGTGCCTCATATAAGCAACGTATGAATCACCAAGTTATAGTAAATCTTGAGAATTTTTTAATAACTGATTTTATAGCGATAGAGCTAGCTGGATTTGTTTTTACTGACAATTACACAATTCGAGAGGCGTATTACGATAAATTGACTCAACAAGCTGTTGGATTAGTTAACAGCCGCCATTCCAGGGAGGCTGCATTTGTTTGGTACGAAAAACGCATTGAATTGCAAGATTCTGAATTATTTGATATTGACTTAAATGACCCAATTAGCACTAATACAGATAAGGTGATCGATAACTTAAAGTGCTATTTTAATTTCTTATGGTTAGTTCGAGATAATAGCATTGGCATAACTAATATTTTAACCAAAATAACAGGAACAACTAAGGCATCATTTATGATCGATAGTTATTCTACAAGTAACTCTAAAGGAGAGCGTGTTGATGTTAGATTCACTTTAGAAGATCTAAAATTGGCAAATGAATTATATGTAAAATATAACACCATATTGAATGATTCAATAAAAAAAATGCCTACAGACCTCAAAATAAAAGAAGGTAGAGATGTTTCAATAATTTACAAAAGTGAAAATGAAGGAATTGTTAGGACAAGAGGTAGATCTTATAACAATGAATTTAATTACAAAAATACGAATTGTCTGGAACGGGCTTTTCATTTCTTAGGTATCGCAAGAGGCGAGGACTATTTAATTTATAAAATAGCCTTTTATATTCCTATTCTCGAATGTCTATTTGCTACTGAACACGGAGAAATAACAACTCAGATAGCGTACAGGACGGCTTTTTATCTTGGTGGCGATACAGCACGTAAATTAGAAGTAGATAGGATTGTTAGAAGAACCTACAATATCCGTTCTCGATTTATACATGGTCAACCTTTTAATGGAGATTCAAAAGAACCTAAAACAACTCTTATTTACTATTCTACAGAATTAGACAAAATCATAAGAGAGGTTTTAATTAAAATTATTTTAAATGATTCAGCAGTTTTTTTAGCGGAAAAGGAAATAAAAGAATCATTTCTGAATAGTCTCGTTTTTAATCAAATTAATTTACCCCCTACTTTATTATCAAATTCTGATTTGTAATCCCGTCTTGGGTTACCTTATCCACTTTTAAGAATCAATGGCGGTAAAAATACATTTTTTAAAAACTGAGAAATTAAACCCAATTAATGATGCTAAAACATAAACTAATACAAAATATTTTACACCACTTTGTGAAACATCCCTAAACGTGGAACTGTGCATATCTTCTTTTGGAAGTCCACATTCACCAGCCGTATCTTGCATTATCTAAAATCATCCATCAAAATAACCATCGTTTGCCCAGATGAAATAAATAGGGTCAGTACAATCAAATTGCCCTGTCCGAACCGGACATACCAGACAGTTTATTATAATTCATATTAGCCACAGTAAAACATTTCAAGACGAAGCATAGCTAAGTTGTCCCTTTTTCATTTTTAAATCGGACAGGACACCGACAAAAAAATCTTTACCAAAACATAAAAAATAGTAAAGTAAGGGTTGAAAATATTCAGCTATAATCGTGACTGCGAAATGAAACCCAAGAAAGATATTTATTTCCAATAATACCCTGATTATTTAATACATATTTACATCAAATTTTATGACTATCAACATGAAGAAAAAAGATACTGTAGCTATACCGTTTACCTCTTACCAAAAATTTGTCATACTGATACTGGCCCTCACCCAGTTTTCTGTGATACTCGATTTTATGGTCATGTCGCCCATGGGCGATATGCTTATGAAAGCATTAAGTTTGCGGCCACAGCAATTTGGCTGGGCAGTATCTGCATACGCTTTTAGTGCCGGTATATCAGGCTTGCTTACAGCCGGTTTTGCCGATCGGTTCGATCGGAAGAAACTATTATTGTTCTTTTATACAGGTTTTATAGCAGGCACTTTCTTTTGTGGTTTTGCTACATCTTATCCCTTGCTTATTGCCGCGCGCATTATTACAGGGCTGTTTGGTGGTGTTATTGGTTCTATATCAATGGCTATCATTACAGATTTGTTCGATATCCATCATCGTGGCAGGGTAATGGGCTTTGTACAGATGGGCTTAGGTGCCAGCCAGGTATTAGGTATCCCCATCAGCCTCTATATAGCTAACATCTGGGGATGGCGCTCACCTTTCCTTATGGTAGCGGGGCTCGCAACATTGGTCCTTTTACTCATTGTAGTGCGCTTGCAACCGGTTACCAAACACCTTGTAGCGCAAACAAAGCAGAATGCATTTATGCATTTGTGGAATACCGTTGCCCAGAGAGATTACCGGATAGGGTTCCTGGCAACGGCCATCTTATCGGTTGGAGGGTTTATGATGATGCCATTTGGTACAGCCTTTGCCATAAATAACCTGCATATTACACAAGAACAACTCGTGCCATTATTTATGGTATCGGGCGTCAGTTCATTGATCATTATGCCGCTGGTAGGGAAATTCAGTGATAAGATAGACAAGTTTAAACTCTTTGCTATAGCATCAGTATGGATGATGATAGTAGTGGTCTGCTACACCCATTTATCGGTTACACCACTATGGGAAGTAATGTGTTTCAATGTATTAATGATGATGGGTATAATGAGCCGTATGGTGCCATCCAGCGCCCTTGTAACTGGCATCCCCGAAATGCGGGACAGGGGGGCATTTATGAGTGTAAATGCATCGCTGCAACAAATATCCGGTGGAATTGCAGCCGGGGTAGCAGGGCTTATTGTAGTACAGAAAAGTAATGCCGGCACAGTCAAAGGGGCGCTCATTCCGCTGGAGCATTATGATACTTTGGGTTATGTAATGGTAGGTATTTCTATGGTGAGTGTCCTGCTGCTATATAGGGTTAGTGTGATGGTGAAGAAGAAGCTGGCAGAAAAGGTGCTGTAGTGCCTGTTATATCCTATGCTGTAGTATGCGGTTCCTTATATGCAGAAAGGGTTTTTCTATAGCTACATGTAAAAGATACGCAGCCAACATACAGTTGATGGCACAGAGCACAAACATAATAGTACTGTTGGAAGGAATATTGAATCCTGTAAAAATTGTTTGTGTAAGATGGATCACAGCCTTATGGCTTAAATAAATAGCATAAGATAGTGTGGCAATAACTTCAGTTACTTTACTGCGGTACTTGCCCGGTAAACTTGTTGGGCTTACTGCTGCCATAACCATAAAGCCGTAAGCCACAGCTATCAAAGGGAATCCCCATACTGAAGCAATAAAAGATTGCTGGTCCACACATATAAAGTAGGCTGTGGTAATGAGTGCTAACCCTGCTGTTAGTACTAGGTTTGGGTGTCTGGTAAGCGCAGTTTTTATTACAGGTTGATACTTGAATAACGCAGCAATTCCTATGCCTGTTAAAAGACCATCAAGCCGGCAATAGGTGGGGTAGTATATGTATTGGTACCAGGTTGCTCCAAAATTTTCGGTTCCTTGCAATGGGGTTATGAAGTGCTGCCAGCTGAATACCCGTACAGTTATACCCAGCAGAAAAAGCGCAGGAAGCAGGTAAGCAGCCACCTTTAATAGCTTAAAACGTATAGCAGACCATAGAATGAATGGCAGCAACAAGTAGAATTGTTCCTCAATGCAAAGTGACCACGCATGGGTAAAAGCATGTGTTTTACTTAGGTCCAGTCCAAAGTTTTGGGTAAACGTGAGGTACTTCCACAGCGGCGATAGTCCTTCCCGTTCTTTAAAAGCAGGAACAGTAAAGTATAGTACCAGGATGAAAAGGTAAACAGGTATAATGCGAAAGAACCGCTTGATATAGAATTCCTTCAACTGTACTTGCTTCCCATTGCTTATTGCTTCAAATAATTGGCTGGCAATCAGGAACCCGCTTAATACAAAGAAAAGATCAACACCTGTCCACCCGAAGTTGCCTACATTATTTATCCATTCAGGATGATCGAACAGGCGATAGTGAAAAAAGAAAACAATGGTAATGGCCCATGCTCGCAAGTGATCCAGTCCTGCATACTTTTTAACCCCTGTAGGTTGTGGATTATTGATGAAGACCATAAGTAATAAAAAGAGAAAATTCTGTGTGAAGGATTAAGATAGTACAGGAATATCATACTATCTTAATCCTTCACACAGAATTTATTTGGAACTAAATATCTCTAACTAGTTAGTCATTTTTCTCAGGCCTCATCTGTGGAAACAGCAGTACATCCTGAATACTTACTTCGCCGGTAAGTAACATGGCAAGGCGTTCAATGCCAATACCTATACCGGCCGTAGGCGGCATCCCATATTCAAGTGCCCTCAGGAAGTCATAGTCTATGTACATAGCTTCTTCATCACCCCTTTCCATCAGTTTCACTTGTTCTTCAAAGCGCTCACGCTGGTCTATAGGGTCGTTCAACTCACTATATGCATTGGCTATTTCCTTGCCGTTTATGATCAGCTCAAAACGCTCTACCAGTCCTGGTTTGCTGCGGTGTTTTTTGGTTAGTGGGCTCATTTCCACAGGGTAGTCAGTAATGAATGTGGGCTGTATGTACTTGCCTTCGCACTTGCCACCAAATATTTCGTCTATCAATTTACCCTTACCCATAGACGCATCTACGTCTATATGCAAAGTACGGCACACATCGCGCAGGCCTGCCTCGTCCATCTGGCTGATGTCTATACCCGTATGCTCGGCAATAGCGTCAAATATACTGATGCGTTTGTACGGTGCTTTAAAATCAACTACTACATTGTTTACAGTTGTTGTGGTAGTGCCGTTGGTAGCAATGGCTGTTTGTTCCAGCATCTGCTCTGTCTGTTCCATCATCCACAAATAATCTTTGTAGGCAACGTAGAACTCAAGTATGGTAAATTCCGGATTGTGGGTGCGGTCCATACCTTCGTTCCTGAAGTTGCGGCTGAACTCATATACAAAGTCAAAACCGCCAACTATCAAACGCTTTAGGTACAATTCATTGGCTATGCGCAGGTACAGCGGCATATCCAGCGTATTGTGGTGCGTAATGAACGGGCGGGCTATAGCGCCACCTGGTATGGGTTGCAGTACTGGTGTATCTACTTCCAACGCACCCAGGTTATTCAAAAACGCACGTATAGCATTCTTCATTTTAGTGATCTTGATGAACGTGTCGCGCACACCAGGGTTCACTATAAGGTCAGCATAGCGCTGGCGGTATTTAAATTCTATATCAGTTACTGCGTCAAATACTTCACCGTCTTTTTCTTTAATTACCGGCAGTGGGTGCAACGATTTTGTGAGCAAAGTAAACGATGTTACGTGTATCGATGTTTCCCCTGTTTTGGTAACAAACCCGTAGCCTTTTATCCCTATTATATCCCCCAGGTCTAGTAGCTTTTTCCATACAATGTCAAACATAGACTTGTCCTCACCGGGACAGATCTCATCACGTTTCAGATATACCTGTATGCGCCCGGTGCTGTCTTGCAATACTGCAAAGTTGGCTTTACCCATGTCGCGCACACTCATTATACGGCCCGCCAGCGATATTGCGCTGTACTGTTCCTTCGTTTCTTCAGTATAATTGTCCTTGATCTCTTTTGCAGTATGCGTTATCTCAAACGATGGCGCAGGGTAGGGATCTACTCCCATTGCGTATAGCTCTTTCAGTTTTTCACGTCGCACTACTTCCTGTTCGCTCAGTGTGGCTTGCATTGCTTATATTATTTTTATTTATTGTTGAATGTGAGTCTGGGCTGCAAAGGTAAGCATCCGTTACAAGAAAATCAGTCGCTATAGCAGGGTGGGTATTTATTGCACATTTAGTCGGTATAGCGCGCCGTTGTAGCCCGCCACCAGCAGGTCTCCATTAGCACATATACTTACACACATCAGGCCGTTGCTGGTAAACTGGTCATACTGGCTCCAGTTATGGCCGCCGTCTATGCTATGTATCACAACCCCATTTTCGCCCACAGCCCAGCCGTTCTGGCTGTCCTTAAACACAATATCCTGCAGGTTATAGCGTATCAGGGTCAGGTCATTCCCGTTCCGTAGTTTCTCCCAACTACTTCCTGCATCTGTTGAATGATATATGCCGCCATTATAGCCACACATCCACATTTCAGATCCATGTACATCTATCCCGGTAAAATTATCACCCCCCACCTGTAGAAAGTTCCAGCTATGGCCTGCATCAACACTCTTTAGCGCAGCTCCATATCCGCATGTAAAGCCTGTCGAATTACTTGTGAACTTCGTCCTGTTGAGTTGGTAGGGTAGTGAATCGTATGTTTGATTGAGGTACCTGGTATCCAGTATAGATGTAAATCCGCTATTGAAGCTGGACCCTCCCGTTAAAAAAATATGGTTGCTGTCAATAACGGCCATATCAGTATATGGCAGGTACATCATTTGTTTAAACTGCCAGGTGTTGCCGGTATCCGCAGAGTATAAAAGTTTGCCATCAAAACCTATACTATATAGTATTCCTGTTGGTGAGGCCACAATGCCGAATATTTCCTTCCCTGCAATAGGATAAGTGGTATAGTTCCATGTAAAGCCCCCATCAGTGGTCTTCAATATACTTGCATTGGCAAAGCGCTGTCCGCCTACTATAAAACCAACGTTATTGTTTACGAAGAGTATTCGATCGAAACGGTCTGTAGTAGTATGCGCATCCAGCTGCTGCACACTTTTATAATGCAGGAGATCTTTCTTGCAGGCAGTAAATAAAAATAAGATCAGTAAGATGCTGTAACGATGCATTGTGGGTAACTATTGGCATAAACAAGAGTTGCAATTTAGAAAAGATATGTCAACAACTAAAAGAAAAAGCCTGCAATCATAAAGCCTGCAATCATATTGATTGCAGGCTTGTCAAAAACAATAATGATCTTATTCTTTTACAAATCTTGCGTTGCCGCGCATATCATCCTTGCTATATGCTATGTTATATATGCCGGATGGTAATACGGAAATATCCATCTCCACCTTTCCACCATTGGAAATTGGTACCCGCATCACTTGTCCTAGCATATTGTAAACTATAATGGCTGTACCTGCAGGCATGTTATCAATAAACAATTTGTCATGCGCCGGGTTGGGGTAAATATGCAGTGAATAAGATGGCTGCACGTTAGGCACACCTGCAGGCGGATAAGGGTGCTGGTAAATATACCAGGCTGAATCTGCATACTGCTTTATTGTATTGAAGTTGGTATTAGAACAGCCGTTGTCTAACATTTGGTTTGTTGTGATCAATGCCAGCGCTACCTTTTGACTACTGCCAGCTGCCAGTGTAAAATCATTACTTGCGATCACAAAACGACGATCACTTGGCATATTGCCACAAGCACATTCAGACCATTTTGCAGTGTCTGCCGGGTCTCCTGTGAATTCATAATTACAATCCGGGTAACTTGGGCCATAAGCGTAAGATGGATTGTTATGACCGGTAAAATCATTTTTTAAATGAGTACTGTCTCTCCACATAGCTCTAAGATAATTATTGTATTCTGGGGCTGAGGAAGGATTGCCAGTCGATGTGAAGTCGTTATGATAATCAATGAAGCTGCCTGCGGGTACAAAACTACCGCTGGCATCCCCAGGCAATGTGAGCATGGTAAGTGCAGCTGTTGGTATCATATCCCCATAAGCGTTTGTTTGGCCAGAACCATCTACGGTATCTCCATTGTATATGATGCCCATTCTGTGGGTAGAGTCAAAACCAACATAATCATCGCCATAAAATCCCAGGTCCATGTCTGCAAATTGTCCTACCCTGAAATCATTATAGTTGGTGCCCGATTTGTTAATGACATTATATTCATAAAAGATCATGTTATCTGCCATCGCCCCCCTGCTATATGCATATGCCATGCCGTGCACTTCAATCTTTAATGGCTGGCCATGAGTTTCACCATGCGATGGGCCATTATCATTAAACAACCACCATAAGGTTTGGTCTCCTTTCATAGCGGGAAAGTCTCCATGCAATGGGTTGTAAATCCCATCATGATCTACATCAACAAAAGGAGCAAGGTCATTAGTGATAGTGAGGGCTGTACCTCCGTTGCCGGTTGCATAAGGATTGCCTTTTGCTGGCCATTGGAGTATAGGGGCTGGCGTATTTGCTGTTGTATGTGTGCTCAGTGCCAGAAAAGAGTCTATCTGCGTACGACTCACTTTCCAGATCTTTGCCCATGTCTGCGATGCGCTGTAACTAATGGTGCCGGCACTGTCAAGCGGACCAGGCCAGTAGTCATTGCCATTCTGCCTGTAGGTCTGTGCCGCAATGTGTAACTGATTGCCCGCATCGTAACCGGAGATCCATAGTGAAGAGGCGAGAGAGATTGATTTTCCAGAACCTTTAGGGAATTCACAAGAAGCAACTTGTTGCACCGGATTCCACCACATATCGCCGTGCACCAATTGTGCAGCTTTAATGTTATTTATATCTACATATTCTATGGTAGGAAATGGAGCCTGGCAAGAGCCTGTAGTTTTCAAAAGAAATAATAGCGCACATGTGAAAAATATAAACTTGCTGTTCATAGTTTGTGTTTTTTTGTGTAGAGAATAAAGGATATTTTAATAGAAGAATTTAAACAGATTGTCATCTGTTGCTGTTACAATCGGTATGGGATTTACTTGATGGCGATTGGTAAGTATTAACGATTTTATTCCTTTACAAATCTTGCATTGCTGCTAAATGTAAACCATAAAGTTTGGCCGCCTTTTTATAGCAGGGTAGTGATTATATAAGCCGCCATTGTTCACATCCACAATGGGTGCCATATCGGTACTAATGGTAAGAGGTACGCCACCATTACTGGTGGCGTAAGGGTTGCCTTTTGCAGGCCATTCAAGTATAGGGGCTGGAATATCGGTTACGATATATTGATAGGGGTTGAATGAGTCTATTTGTGTGCGGTTTACCTTCCATATTTTGGCCCACGTTCGCGATGTGGTATAAGAAAGCGTACTGGTCGCTTTAGAGTATTCGCATACAGAAGTGCCTGTTGCAGGGTTCCTCCACATGTCACCGTGCGCAAGCACGCTAGCACTTATTTTGTTGATGTCCACAGTGTCAATAGTGGAGAAAGGCACCTGCGTAGGCAGGCTGATCGGAAGGGTAAGCAATGCAAAAGCAAAGAGGGTAAACTTGGGTTTCATATGGGTCTTAGTTGGTGAAAAATATACTTACACCAATACAGACGTAAAAGAAGAGGGAGATTACGGGGTAGAAACTAAAAAGAATTATATCATCTGCCTGGCCTTTATTTCCAGGTACTTATTGATGACGTCTGCTGACAGATTTTTGGGTGTGGTGAGTATAGAGATGATGCCATGCCTGCGTAGTGCTTTTACAATTTGGCGTTTTTCAAAGTCAAACTGTTCGGCTATGGTTTTTATATAGATGCCTTCCATATCGTCTGGCTTATCTTCTCTTATTTGTTTCAGCAAAGTGTTCTGGAAAAAGATAACACATACCAGGTGGCGTGATGCTATTTTTCTCAGCGAGGGCAATTGTCGCTCCAGTGAGGAATAGGTTTCAAAATTAGTAAACAGCAACAGTAGGCTCCGTTGCGATATTCGCTTATGTATCGTAAACCATAACCCTTCGTAATCGCTTTCCTTAAAAGCGGTCTGCTGCATATACAGCGTTTCAATTATTCTTGTTAGCTGGCTGCTGCGCCGTTCTGCAAGTATAATGTCTGCCGTTTCATTTGCAAAGGTTACTAATCCGGCCTTGTCCTGTTTTAGTAAAGCAATGTTCAGTAAGGTAAGCGCAGCGTTTATAGAATAGTCAAGCAGTGTCATACCTTCAAAAGGCATTTTCATACTTCTTCCCTTATCAATCACACAGTATATCTGCTGTTGCCGGGTGTCTGTAAATGTATTTACCATCAGGCCGTTGCTGCGTGCTGTGGCCTTCCAGTTTATAGTGCGTACATCATCGCCCGGTACATAGTTTTTTATTTTTTCAAACTCCATGCTATTACCCAGGCGGCGGTTCTTTTTCACTCCAGATAAGTAATTGTCTGTGGTGGCAAGCAATTGATATTTCTTCAATTGCAGGAACGATGGATAAACTTTTACAGTCTGTTGTTCTGCTGCCTTAAAACGCCTTTGCAATAAATGAAATGGACTTTGTACATAGCATAGCACATATCCAAAAGAATAAGCGCCGCGCGTCAGTGGCCGTAATATATAGTTTGTTCCACCCCGCTTGGCAGCATCCAGCTGCATTGTCTTCTTAAAATTTCTTTCCTGGAATTGTTCCGGAAGTTCATCAATAAAAGCGATGTTTACCTTGTAAGTATATTTGTTCACAACCGATAGGGTGATCTCGTTATCGTCCCCGAGGCTAAGTCGTGCAGGTACAATGCGGGTGACTCCTACACCACCTCTCATCAGGAACAGCAGTGCATAGTCTGCCAGTGTCATCATCAGGAACAACAGGGTAATTCCCTCCACCACAATTAGCAATGGTGCTAAGAAAAAAGACAGAAAAAAAGCCACAACAAGCCCCGCCAATACCAGGTACCAGGTGTTGGTTATGTACAGGTCGCCAATGTAGCGTGTTATTGTCTTTTTCAATGTAACTGTTGTTCTTTATGGTTTATCGGGGTATCTCCAGGCTGCTTATTATTTCTCTCAGTACATCGTCTGTAGTTGCTCCTTCCATTTCGCGTTCCGGTGTAAGGTGTATGCGGTGGCGCAATACAGCCGGTGCAGCATACAATACATCTTCAGGTATCACAAAGCTGCGGCCCCGCAGCACACCAATGGCCTTTGCTGTCTGCATCAAAGCTATAGATGCCCTTGGTGACGCGCCTATGTATAACGACCTGTCGTTGCGTGTTGCGAATACCAAACGTGCTATAAACTCAATGAGCTTAGGCTCTATGTGTATGGCACGTATTTGTTTGCGTGCATGCTCCAGTATTTCGGCTGTTATTACTGGTTTTATATCGTCCAGCAGGGTGGTGATGGCTTGCTGGTTTTTGCCGTTCAAGTATGGTTATCTCTTCCTCCAGCGATGGATATCCTACAACTATTTTCATCAGGAAACGGTCTAGTTGCCCCTCTGGCAACCGATAGGTGCCTTCGTGCTCTATAGGATTTTGAGTGCCTATTACCATAAACGGAGCACGCATATGGTTGGTGTGTCCATCAACGGTTACCTGGCGTTCTTCCATCACCTCAAAAAGTGCGGCTTGTGTTTTTGCTGGTGCCCTGTTTATCTCATCTATCAGCACTATATT
>JABDEZ010000037.1 GCA_013286835.1 Bacteroidota bacterium | reverse complement strand
TTTTGGTCATTCAGCAATGCAGGGCGCAAACTGGCAGAACTACACATCAGCTATGAAACCGTCCCCCCCGCAGATGATATAGTTGTAACAGGTGAAGACGGCAATTTCTTTAAGGTTGAAAAAATGCGTTTCCCCAGCAAGGAGGATAAAAGCACCATCGTCTACAATAGCAAAATTACGATTACGAATATTCCTGCTGAAGCGTATGAATACATAGTGAATGGCAAAAGTGCTATTGAATGGATAATGGAGCGTTACCAGGTAACCGTTAACAAAGACAGCGGTATAAAAAATGACCCTAACGATTGGGCAGACGAAGTAGGTAACCCGCGTTATATTTTAGACTTGTTGCTAAGTATTATAAGAGTAAGTACTGAGACTGTGAAAATTGTAAATGGCTTACCTAAACTGAATTTTGAATAATACTATTCAAAAAATATAAAAAATAAGGCTACCAACTGGTAGCCTTTAATATATTAAAACCATTACTGGTTGATAATTCGTGAGGGATTTGAACCCCCTTCTCCTTGATCTTCAATCAAGCGCACTAACCATTGTGCTAACGCTAGATAGTGTAAATGTAGTATTTTTATATTGTATTTCCAAATCGCTTTCTTTCTAGTGTCAGTATATGGGAAATATCCTCGCGAAAAAATTGAAAACTGTACGCCTTTGTATTTGGTTGCCATTAATCTACATTGCTTCTTTAGGCAGAAAATCTCTTGGGCTGCAACCAAATATCTTGGCTATTTTATTTAGTTGGGCTACGCTGTACTTTCTTTCAAAACGGGTGCTTTCTATCATACCAATAAACCCATTCGATAATTCAAGCTCAAAAGCAAGTTGCGATTGAGAAATACCTTTCTCTATTCGCTTCTCTTTTACTTTTTCAATTACGTATTTATCTACAGGATCGAGCACATTTCTATTTTACCGGATTAAAGTATCACCTCTTAAAAAAATAAACACTCACTTATAGTGAGTGTTCTTCTTTTTGCGTATTTTAGCGCTATTAAATTTTGTCAGCTATCAATAACTGCCTACATATCATACTTTAATCCAATTACTATGTGGTTCAGGAAAAGAAAGAAGAAGGAGTACAGCACCTACCCGGGTTTTGCATATCATGCGGGTGAGTTATCGGCCTACCTCGCCGATTTGCATTATTTTATCATCGCCCTTAAAGATGGACAAGTTATTCATCATTACCCACAAGATTCGCTTGCTTTCCATGATTGGCTCATCGCCAACAAGATTCGTGATGTTAACAGTAAATAAGCGCAATATTGTATTATCCGCTATCTCTTACAGTTTATAACGAGTATGCCTAATGCGGCGCATGCAACGTCTGTGGAACATTCCGATCTGTGGAACAGTGGATATTTCTTTTGGGCTATAATCCACAGCCATCGTAAATTACAACCTTTATTATAAGCCTGTAAACCGCTATTACAAGCACGCAAACATAAAATATTTACCACATCCGCCACACACTAAAACCCAATTAACCTCACCGCCAATCACCCATATCCACCCAACAGACATTTATGGACATTTTGGTTAAAATTAATATCATCCACCACAAACGCTTTCAGCCGTTTGCACCACACAAAATGTCCGTTACCATTTTTTCCCAAGCAACAGACATTTTACAAATCCCACCCTCAAAAGTCACCGTTCCCCCCACTCGTGTCATTGCGAGGAACGAAGCAACCTTACGAAACACAATAAGCCACATGAGTTAGCCAAAATGGATATGTTTGCACACACAATATTAATGACCATCCAAACATGCATAAGAAAGGATACGTGTATATAATATCTTCCCCCAACAAATCCGTATTGTACACAGGCGTAACCTCAGATCTTCATAAACATATTTATGAACACAAAAACAAAGTGCATGCAGAAAGTTTTGCCGCAACATATAACTGCGTAGTGCTAGTCTATTATCATATTTTCGACACGATAGAACAAGCAATACTCGAAGAGAAACGAATAAAAGGCGGAAGCAGAAAGAGTAAAGAAGATCTGATTAACGGACTTAATCCATCGTGGAAAGATTTGTGGGATGATATAACCAATTCGTAAGGTTGCTTCGTTCCTCGCAAAGACAAAAAACGTAATGCAAACAACCCCACTACCCCAAACACCCTGTCCGATACCGGACACACCAGACACCCTAAATAAAATGCATATCATTCACCACCAATCATTTCACCCTCCTGTCCACTCCCAAATAAAAAACCGGACAAGACAGCCCGGTTTTTAATGCCATATAAGGAGAGTAGGAGCTATCGTATCACCGTCACATCGCCTTTGTAAGAAACAGTCCCCGTTTTATTGGCACCACAACGAATGACTATGTTGTAAAAATAGGTACCCATATCTACCGGTACCCCTTTGTAGGTGCCATCCCAAACCTCGCTCTGGTTAGCGCCACTGAATACCAATTGCCCAAAGCGGTTGAAAATGGAGATGGTCATAGTGTATACATTGCCTACGTAGTGCACCCTGAACACATCGTTGCGCCCATCGCCATTGGGGGTAAAAGCATTGGGTATAAACAGCTTATTGGCAGAATCTATGACCTGGCAAATAACAGAATCGCGGCAGCTGTGCGCATCGGTAGCTACCACTACGTATTTACCACTGGTAAGACCACGAATGGAGGGTCCTGACTGGCCGGTACTCCAGGTGTATCTGAAAGGCGTTACTCCCCCACTGGCAAGAGCAGTGATACTGCCATCGCCGTCACCATCGCAATGGCAATAATTGGGTTCGGTTACCGTGTTTATCGTGATCTCATCGGGCTGTGATAAATCGACAGCGAGGTCTGCACTACAACGGGTGGTATCTTGTGCGTGTATGTTGTAAGTGCCTGCACTAAGTGAGCCAAAAACACCTGTGGTATCGGACAGACCAGCCTCGGCAATAGAATAAGTATAGGTACCCGTAATTCCATTTGTGGTGACGGTTATAGAACCGTCGTTGCCACCGTAGCATGATGGCGGAACATCTCTAACCAGGCTCATAACCAGCTGCTTTAAACCTGGAATTACCATGGTAGTATCTTCTGCACAGCCATAAGAGTTGAGGAAGTGCACGGTATAAATGCCTGCAAACAGACTATCGCGAACGGGTGCATTCACAGCGTTAAAAACATGGTTGCCCGGTGCATCTATACTGATGGTATAAGGTGGCGGAGAACCAAATGGAGATAAAATAAACACGCCTCTCTTTGAACAATTAGCAGAATCGACCAGGTCTATGTTCAAGTGCGCATCGGGCAGCACGGCGAATGTTATTACAGCCCTGTCGCTTTCGCAACCGTTTACTACCTGGCTTACATACCACGTGCCCGACAATGGCCCATTAGCAGTAATAAGCGGCGGGTATGTAATGGCTGCACCACCTACTGCACTTGAATACCAATGCAGCGCGCTACCGATAGCGGTGAGCGCTGTTGGCAAATTGTGTCGGCAAAAGGTTTCTGACGCTGTAACTGGAGGAGTGGGCTTGGCTTTCACTAATACCGTTACGGGAGCACGATCGCTTTCGCAACCATCGATGGTTTGGGTAGCGTACCAATTGGTGGTGCCAGGGTTGGAAGAAGGTGGTACCGGCGCCACGCTGGTGCCAGTGCCGCCGGTGGCAGCGGTGTACCATAATATATGATTACCGGTAGCGCTAAGGGCGCCCACAGTATCGTACTGGCAGATGTCTATCGGCATAGTCACAACCGGCAACGGAGACGTGGCTACCACGACTGAGATGGGTGACCTGCCACTTTCGCAGCCGTTAACTGTTTGGCTTACATACCATGTGGTAGTGCCGTTGGCTGCGGTAGACGGTGTTGGTGCAGTTGCTGTGCCTATACCTCCGGTTGGTGTGGTATACCAAAGCAGGTTAGCGCCTATTGCCGTTAATGGTACTGCAGGCTTGTTCCTGCAATAGTTGACTGGGGTAGTTACAGCCGGCGCAGATGGGACAGGTATTACTGTTACTGTTTTTGTAACTGAAGTGCTACATATGCCGCCATTAACACCGGTAACTGTGTACGTGGTAGTTGCTGAAGGGCCGGCGCTGACGCCAGGGCCGGTAGTGCTGCTGAGCCCCGTAGCGGGAGACCAGCTATAGGTGGTGGCGCCAGATGCTGTAAGGAAAATACTGCTGCCGGCACAAACATTTGTGTTTGCCGGGGTTATACTTAATACTGGCGTGGGGACTACTGTGACCATTGAGGTTGCGGTATCGGTGCACCCATTAGCACCTGTACCAGTTACAATGTAAGTAGTTGTGGCCAGTGGTGTGGCTACCACACTGGCACCCGATGCACTGCTAAGGCCTGCAGATGGTGACCAGCTATAAACAGACCCACCCGATGCGATAAGCGACACGTTGCTACCACTGCACAAAGTATCGAGCAGGGGCGAAACGGTAACAACAGGATTGGTGTTTACTGTGATCGTTTCTGTATCTGAATATACACCACAGCCCGGCACATTTATGGTAAGCATGTACTGCCCCGCATTTACAGGCGCTACATTAGTAATAAACGGGTTTTGCAGGCTACTTGAAAAGCCATTAGGGCCTGTCCAGCTATAGGTTGCAGATAGTACAGCATTACTCTGTAGCTTCAGCGTATCGCCTATACAAACGATTGGCGGCTGGGCCATCGCCTTGGCCCTGAAGGTATTAAAATCGCTGAAAAAACCGTAGCCGTCACCGCCGCTGCCACCGCCCTGCAGCACCCCCATCTGAAATACTTGCAGGGTGTTACTTATATTTACTACAGCACCTGACGGATAGGTAGCCACCGGCAAACTGACCTTTGCAGCATAGTACTGCCCCGCAGTGCCGGGTACAGGTGAAAACTGGGCGGATGTGATGAGCGAACTCGCCACGTTGTTTATAAGGAAACCCGATTGCCCGCCATTTTTTATAACAAGCATAACATCAAATGCATCGGCGGTATTCCGGGATACGGAGACTGAGCTGCTACCGGTACAATTGATCTTTGGTAATATCGCCGACCCTACCTCGCAACCATCACCAGACAGCTGGTAAGCATAAACAGGCGCCGACGCTTGTACGTAGGTTGATGGATTACTTATAGTAAGCTGTGTACTTTGCCCTGCCCCAAGTGTAGTAACATATGTACCATCCTGGTTTACGGTGGTACCGCCCTGTGTTCCCATTATATACAGCTTATCATAAGGATAACGTAGGTTGCCCTGTACCGCTACATAGTCTGTACCTATTGATGTTACAGGCACTGTCTGATCTCCCGCCAGGTCGGCACAGCCACCATATGGAGCTCCACTAAGCAAGTCGTCAGATAAAGTTATAGCTATCGGCTTATCAGACGTAACGTGAGAGCCTTGCAAGTGCAAGGATGCCAGTTCAGAAGAGGCAATTGCAGCATAGGTTTGTCCCTTATTGAGGCTTACGGTAAAAGTAACGCCGCCACTGTGCCCTACAATGTTGTTTGTTGGTGTAATAGTAACAGTGGTGTTATCCTGAGTGGCTACAATATTGAAAGATGAGTAAGGAAGAGGGTTATACAGATTTGAATTGTTTAGAAAATACTGAGACGATATGTAGAACTCTGTGCCTACAGCATTACTACCTTTAAGCACATAAAATTCAGGATTTAGCCCCCCATTGAAGGAATTTACTTCATAATACGCTGAAATAGGTGCGGTACCTGATATTTTTAATCCATAGTTTAATACAACATCACCGGGCTTACATTCTATCTCGTCTATCCATTGGGTTACATCTACCGCTATGGTTGAGTTTGCCGGTATGGTTACCGTTTGTGGTGGCATGCCGCCGCCGGCGGGTTGTGAAATGGTAACGGTACTTGGGTTTTGATAAGCAGTTATACTGAAGACTATAGGCCTGTCTAAAATAGGGCTAGGTAGGTTTTCTGATACCTCTGGTGCAGCAAACCAAAATGTGGTGTCGGTTTGTGCATAACAGTTTTTTGAAAAACCAGAGGATATTATTAAAAATAACAGAACGAGCAATTTGTTCTTTGAGAAAGTAAATGCTTTCATGTGTATGAATTAAGGCTATAAGTAGGGTGATTTACACTTGCGGGCACAAGCTAATTTTTTTCTCCATTAGTTTAAATACTATTTAAAAAAAAAATAACAAACAAGTGCAATAATTATGAGGCCGAAGAGCTTAATGAGGATGGCGCATTGGTATGCTTTAGCTAGAGATCTTAACAAAAGTAACCAATAGCGAGGGATAGCAGCGGATAGGTCGCGACCTGGAAGGGGCACGCCCCACAATCTAGCCGTCACACAAAACGCTCCCGTTAACCAAAAAATAATTTGTGGGAAACAAATCTTTTAAATAAAACTTCACTTAGTTACCTTTGCACTCCATTCCACTTTCATGCATTCTTCAGTAAAGATTTTTTCAGGTACGGGTTCCTTATACCTCGCAGAAAATATTGCGCGTTCTTTTGGCAAGGGCCTAGGTAAAATAGACATCCAGAAGTTTAGCGATGGCGAGTTTCAGCCATCCTTCCTGGAGTCTATTCGTGGCGACTATGTTTTCCTGGTGCAGTCCACATTTTCTCCGGCCGACAACCTGTTGGAGCTTTTAATGATGATAGATGCAGCCCGCAGGGCATCGGCAGGCTATATAACAGCGGTTATACCCTACTTTGGCTATGCACGCCAGGACAGGAAAGACAAGCCCCGCGTGAGTATAGCCAGTAAACTGGTAGCCAACCTGCTCACCAAGGCCGGTGCAGACAGGGTAATGACCATGGACCTGCACGCACCGCAGATACAGGGCTTCTTTGATATACCGGTGGATCACCTGGACGCATCTGCAATTTTTATCCCATACATAGAAAAACTTAAGATTGAAAACCTTATCTTTGCGTCCCCTGACGTAGGAAGTACCAACAGGGTGCGCGAAGTAGCTAAATATTTTGAGGTGGACATGGTGATCTGCGACAAGCAGCGCAAACGTGCCAACGAAATAGCAGCTATGACAGTGATAGGTGATGTAAGCGGCAGAAACGTGGTGTTGATAGACGACATATGCGATACAGCCGGTACACTAAGCAAAAGCGCCGCCATACTTATGGAGCGTGGAGCACTAAGTGTAAGGGCATTTTGCACACACCCGGTATTAAGCGGCAAGGCTTACGATAATATTGAAAACTCGGTATTGGAAGAGCTGGTGGTTTGCGATACTATACCACTGAGGAAGAAAATAGATAAAATAAAGGTATTGCCAACAGCCGAGCTTTTTGCAGTGGCCATACGCAACACTTTTGAGAATAAATCCATCAGTTCTTTGTTTGTACACGGCAGCACACGTAACAACTAAGCTGCACCACGGCAAATACTGATACAATAAGAAAGAGATTAATGACTGTTTATACAACAAAACCTGTCCGGTATTACAACCGCACAAACATTTTTAAAAACGTTTCAACGTCCGGACGTTCGACGGGTATCCGATCGGTGTTGAAAGGAAAAACAAAACACTACAATGAAAAGTGTAAAAATTGAAGGAACACTCAGGAGCGACTACGGCAAGAAAGCAACCCGTCAGCTACGCACTGAAGGCCTTGTACCAGCCGTTATATACGGTGGTGATGAAGTAGTGCATTTTACTGCACCCGTTCTGGCATTCCGTACCCTGGTTTACACACCAGAGTTTCAGAAAGCAGAAATTACTGTAGGTGGCAAAACTTACGAAACAATTGTAAAAGACCTGCAGTTTGACGTAGTTACAGATGCCCTGAACCACATTGACTTCCTGGAGCTGAGCGACGACCGCAAGGTGTTGGCTACCCTGCCCCTGAAGTTTGTAGGTTCATCAGTAGGTGTGAAAGCTGGTGGACGTTTGGAGATCAAACTGAAATCATTGAAAGTACGCACAATGGCAAAACACCTTATTTCTGCTATTGAGGTGAACATTGATAACCTGGAACTGCACGGTAACATACGTGTACAGGATGTAGTTGCAGAAAACATGGAGATCATGAATGCTCCACGTATCCCTGTAGCATCAGTTGTTACTACGCGTGCCCTGCGCCAGGCTGAAACAGATGCTCTTGCTGCTGCAAAAGCGCCTGCTAAAAAGAAATAGTTTTTTTGAAAATTATATTGAAAAGCCCCTTGCAGCATGCAAGGGGCTTTGTATTTTTACCTTCTTTTATAGTTGCCCATAAACCATTACATTCATTATAATACATGAAATATCTTATAGTAGGCTTAGGTAACCTGGGTATGGAATACGATAGCACCCGCCACAACATAGGTTTTGACGTAGCCGATGCCCTGGTCATAAAAAATGATGGTAAGTTCACCCTGGACCGCCATGCCTACAAAGCTGAAGTAAAGTGGAAGGGTAAAACTTTTGTGGTGATAAAACCCACCACCTACATGAACCTGAGCGGCAAAGCCGTACGCTACTGGCTGGATAAAGAGAAAATACTCATAGAGCACATGCTGGTAATAGTGGACGACCTGGCCCTGCCACTTGATGCCTTGCGGGTACGCGCCGGTGGCAGCGATGCGGGCCACAATGGCCTCAAGAACATACACCTGATGCTGAACACAGACCAATACCCCCGGCTGCGCTTTGGCATTGGCAACCAATACCCAAAAGGCCAGCAAATAGACTTCGTCCTCGGCCACTGGACACCCAGCGAAATGCCCGTGGTAAAGGAGAAACTAGTTAAATGCATAGAAATAATAGAATGCTTTGCAGCCCAGGGGATAGTGAAAGCCATGAATTTGTATAATAAGTAATCTTCATTGTACACAGAAAATAGCACACGTGAAATGATGACTATTACCGGCTATTGAGCCATTTACTACCGCCTTCCGCGGGATTTATATAAGCAACATCCGCACAATGCCAGATAACAAGTATTTTGCTTCATCAACCTAAACCACATGAAGCCCATACTTATATTTTTGGTGTGCCTGCTCCTTTCAGCAAACCATTTGCAAGCCCAGACAAATACTCATCAGACACCTTTTGTGTTAGGGCATACCGACACTATATCATCTGCGATATTAGGAGAGAGAAGAGCGCTCAATATTTATTTACCCGATGGGTATGTTAAAGACAGCACCTACCCTGTTATCTATCTATTAGATGGATCTGCCAATGAAGACTTTGTGCATGTTGTGGGCATAGTGCAGTTCCTTACTATGATAGAAGCCATGCCCAAATCAATAGTAGTAGGTATAGCTAATGTGGATAGACGTAGGGATTTCACCTTCCCTTCTACAATTGAAAAGGATAGGAAACTGGTTCCAACGGCCGGGGGCTCGGCCAAGTTCATATCGTTTATGGAGGAAGAATTGCTACCCTATATTCAACATACTTACAGCACCAGCGCCAACACAACTATCATAGGGCAATCGTTGGGTGGTTTAGTTGCCACAGAAATGCTGGTTGAACGGCCATCGCTATTCAGTACTTACCTTATTGTAAGCCCAAGCCTATGGTGGGATAACGAATCTCTTTTGATAAAAGCAAAGAACATGTCGATACCAGAGGGCAAAAACACGCGGGTTTACGTTGCTGCTGGTAGCGAAGGGAAGCAGATGGAAGATAATGCAAAGAGACTATACACAACCCTTAAGGCAACAGGCAATGAACAAATACAGTCGTCTTTTACCTTTATGCCTGCCGAAAACCACCTAACCATATTGCATAACTGCGTTTATAAAGCCTTGACAGAATTAAACAGCAAAAAATGACATTTAGGTGGTTCCTGTAGGTCTATTTCAATATCTCGTGTTACATTTACTACCTGCAAACACCTATACAAACATGAAGCTAGTCCATAAACTCCCTATTTTTATTATACTGTTGCTCACACTGCTATTTGCAAATCTGAGGGCAAATAAACGCGATGGAGGTCACGGCTATTGTTTAAATATTTGTGGAGATGCACGGGGTTACTATGCCTGGTTACCGGCTATATTCATCTACCACGATCTTAATTTTCATTTCTTTGATTCGGTAGAAAAAAGGGATTCCACGTGCGGTGTTAATATACAAGCCAATATACAGGACTACAGACATATATTCGAGGGCATAGATTGCGATAAATATTACCCAGGGGCTTCTTTAATGATGCTACCTTTTTTTGCAATAGCACACTTTACCACCCTCCATGCTACGGCATATCCGGCCAATGGCTATACATTGCTTTATTTTAAAGTAATGCCTTTTTGCTGCGACTTTTATTTCTTGCTTGGCATGCTATTCTTCCTAATGATACTGGACAAATTGAAGTGTACTACACTACAAAAATGCCTTACTATTATCTTCCTCATCTTTGGCTCCAACATTGTATTTTATATTGTGGATGCGCCGCTATATTCCCACGTGTATTCCTTTGCGCTCATCTCTGCTTTCTTATACTATG
Source organism: Bacteroidota bacterium (assembly GCA_013286835.1). Classification (GTDB taxonomy): domain Bacteria; phylum Bacteroidota; class Bacteroidia; order Chitinophagales; family Chitinophagaceae; genus JABDEZ01. The sequence continues at coordinate 13,906 of JABDEZ010000037.1, read as the reverse complement.
CATTTTGTCTTAAAGAAAACTATAAAGTCCTATATATTGCACTGATATGCTTTCTTGCAGGCTGGATAATGATAGCAAGGCCAGTTAATATCTGCATTGTATTTATGCTGCCATTTATACTCGGCAGCCGGCTGCCTGTAATTTGGCGCGAAACCTTACTAAAACCTATACGTTTATCAGCCCTCCTTTGCGGGCTCATCATGCCGGTTATACTGCTTATGCTTTATAAAGTATCAACAGGGCATTATTTCATTTATTCATACGGGCCGGAGGTTTTTAATTTCAAACATCCTCATTTGTTACATTATTTGTTCAGTTACGACAATGGTGTACTCCCCTATACTCCACTCTTCTTTACCCCACTACTCTTATTATTTGCATGGTACCGACCCGAATATAAAAACATGATAGCTGGCACACTGCTCACACTGGCAGCCATGGTGTATGTAAATAGTTCGTGGTGGTGCTGGTGGTACGGCACATCGTTTGGCGCACGAAGTATTCTCGATTTTTTACCCTTGTTTGGTATTCTTATCGCGTTATCCTTACAAGTAAAGCCCCGTCGCTATTTGTATATCCTGCCTGTTTACCTGCTTTGTTGTGGTCTTACTATGTTGTTATATCATGAAAACAGTGCTTGCCACTACATGGGGTTATATCCGGTTACTGACTATTGGAAGGCTGTTAATGATGGTTTAGGCATAAAATAGTTACGAAGTTAGATCACAGTGTACCAGCACTCAATCAACAAAAATTAATTCAAAAAATAACTGATTAATTTGCTGTCAGGGTAACTGACTGATTAGAAGTAAACGGTAATCCTAAACTATTAAAAGACCAGGAATTTGCTCCTGATTCAAATCGGGCATTAGAATTTGTATAGGCTTCATAATATCCTATACCATACACGTGCCCATCGTTAGGCAGAGATATATAATCTACGGTTTGCGCTGCAAGGCCATAATTCACGTAAACAGTCTGTATAGTGTACGAGCTTGTATTGACTATCTTTAAATAGAAATAATCTTGTGTAACATCCAGGTACTGAACTGATGTACCACTTGAAGGAAATGTGGCATTCAAATTCCACTGGATCGTTTGCCCTACCACACTCCCAGACGTTGTTGTGCCCGAGGTTGACGCATTACCCGTTAATTGGTCGCCATATGTACCGGTATAGGTTATTGTCCCGCCTACCGGAATTACATCATTGCTTCCATTAACGGTTATATAGATTGGTGTGTATGTGTCGTTTTGATAAGTAATACCTGTTTGGGCAACAAGTTCACAATGATATCCGGCAAAACCAGAAGGACAACTGCAATTTCCATTGTAGCAAGAGCCGCCATTATAGCAAGTATAACCAGCACACCTGTCCCGAGTGCAGGAGGTGTAAGTAACCAGGGAAAAAGCTAAGACACATATAATAGCTGCAATAAAGACGTAACCTGTTTTTTTCATTTTTCCAGTTTTAGTTGATCCAGGGCCAATATATTGATGTACAAATCAGCCCTGTATAGTTGCAGGCAAAAAATGTACCAACATGGCTAAACATACCTATTCAAGAGCCTCAATTTCATTTTCTCAAAAAAATTTCGTAAAAAATTTGTGCAACCAAAAGGTTCCATTTATATTTGCAACCTAAAGGTTTCATATTAGTATCATGAGGAGAGATGTGTTTCAGGCAATTGCCGACCCAACGAGAAGAGAGATTTTGAACATGATAGCCCACGAGTCTCTGAATGTAAATGCGGTGGCCGGGCATTTTGATGTGAGCCGCACGGCGGTGTACAAGCACGTGAAAATACTTACCGAGTGCGGACTGGTAGTAATGAAACAGCAAGGTAGGGAGCGCTTTTGCGAAGCAAAACTGGAAAAACTAAATGAGGTATCGGACTGGGTGGAACAATACCGGAAATTCTGGGATGCACGTCTCGATTCGCTGGAAAACTATTTAAGTGAACTTCAAACTAAAAATAAAGAAGATGGCAACAAATGATCAAGAACAAAGAGCACAGCGGGAATTCATAGCAACGCGCCTCATTAATGCACCTACAGCGCTCGTCTATAAAGCATGGACAGACCCAAAACACATTGATAAATGGTGGGGACCTTATGGCTTCCGCACTACTACCAGTGAAATAAATGTAAAGCCAGGTGGTACCTGGCGCCATGTAATGCATGGTCCGGATGGAACAGCGTATCCCAGCAAAGTGGTGTATAAAGAGGTTGTACCCAACGAACGCCTTGTGTATGATCATAGTGGTGAAGCCGCATTTGATAATATTAATTTTGAAGTTACAGTAACATTTGTGCCGGAAGGCGATAAGACAAGGCTAACCATGCATATGCTATGTGCTTCTGTGGAGGAATATAAATTCATCATGAATGATTTTGCTATAGAAGGTAACAAACAGCACCTTGACAACCTGGAAGCTCACCTTGTAGAAATGAGCGACAACTACCAGGACTTTACGATTACCCGTGCGTTCAATGCACCACGCCAGTTGGTGTTCGATGTATTTACCCAGCCAGAACATATGGCGAAATGGTGGGGGCCAAAAGGCTTTACCATGCTAGTAAACAATATGGACCTGCGCCCCGGTGGTTCTTATCACTATTGTATGGTCTCGCCCGAAGGTTTTAAAATGTGGGGAAAATTTGTGTACCGAGAAATTATCGCGCCCGAACGTGTTGTTTTTGTCAACTCATTTTCTGACGAGCAAGGTAACCTAACCCGCCACCCAATGGCGCCAAACTGGCCGCTGGAGGTTTATAATACGCTTATCCTTACAGAAGCTGATGGTAAAACTACGCTCAAACTAAGTGGGCATCCTATCAACGCAAGCCAGGAGGAGATAGCTATATTTAATGCTATGCACGAAAGCATGCAACAAGGCTTTAAGGGTACTTTCGACCAACTGGACGAGTACCTGGCCACTTTATAACAACATTACAACCAATGGTAGAAGTATTTAAGACAAATGTTGAAGGCCGTGAGCATGCAAACATGCTCATTGGTCGGATACATGCTATATTCCCAAGCTACAAGGCCACATTCGACCTGGAGGACTGCGATAAGATATTGCGGGTAAAGAGTGAAACTGAACATATAGAAAGCTGCCAGTTGATTAGCCTCCTAAAAGAATGTGGTTTTACAGCTCAGGTTCTTGAAGATGACAGTTGGGTAGCCCTGGTAGTTGCTTCCAAAGTATTTTAAATTTATTTTTACCGCATACAAAACATACACAACAATGAAAAAGATCAACATAGCATATTGGATATTCACTATCCTCATGGCCATACTAATGACCATCTCTGCCATTCCCGATATCATATCGGTACCTGAAGCAGTAACCATGGTAACCACACACTTAGGGTACCCACCCTACTTCCTGCCATTTATTGGCGTAGCTAAAGCGCTGGGAGTTATTGCCATACTGGTACCAGGCTTCCCGAGAATAAAAGAATGGGCATACGCGGGTTTTGTATTTGACATGACCGCAGCGGTGTACTCAACTATATGCGTGGGTGACCCAGTTAGCAAGTGGCTGCCTATTATCGTAATGGGAATTATAGTAGTTGGTGGTTCATACTACTTTTATCATAAAAAGCTGACAGCATCTTCAGCCGCAATATAATAACTGAAAAGACATTACCCTAAAACAAAAGAACCCGGCTACTATCAGTAGTCGGGTTCTTTATTTTTATTGTATCATGAACGTTAGTTCATAAATATACTAAGCAGTTGTTTCTTCTGTATCTTCAGCAACAGGTACTTCAGGAGTAGCTTCTGTTTTAGCAGCAGGTGCTGCAGTTTCAGCGGCAGGAGCAGCAGTTGTAGTTGCAGCTTTAGCAGCACCACCAGCACGGCGGCTACGGCGTGTTTTCTTGCCTTCTTTTTCTGCGCTGTCCTTAGTGTACAGTTCGTTAAAGTCAACCAGTTCTATCATGGCCATATCCGCAGCATCACCTGCACGGGTTGGCAACTTGATGATACGAGTATAGCCACCCGGACGGTCGGCTATCTTATCACTAACCACACCAAAAAGCTCCTTAATAGCTTCTTTGTCCTGTAATTTGGCAAATACAACACGACGGTTGTTCATATTATCCACCTTACTGCGGTTGATAAGTGGTTCTGCATACACACGCAAAGCCTTAGCTTTTGCCAAGGTAGTAGTGATACGTTTGTGCTCTATAAGCTGGCAGGTAAGGTTAGAAAGTAACGCTTTCCTGTGTGCCGTTTTACGGCCTAAATTGTTGATCTTGTCTCCGTGACGCATGACTGTTTTGTTTTTGTACCGTTATTAGCGGCTATTCACTTGCAACCGTGTCAAGGAATTGCAGGCTACTTATGTGATAAAAAAAGGTCAGAATGTATGGAATTCCATATATTCTGACCTGTATAAAATTTTACTATTCTTCTCCTCTGCGGAATTTGCTGATATCCATACCGAAGTGCAAACCACGTTCGTGTAACACCTGCTCAATTTCAGAAAGTGATTTCTGACCGAAGTTACGGAACTTCATCAGTTCCTCTTGTGTGTATTGTACCAGTTCGCTCAGTGAATTGATCTTAGCTGCTTTCAGGCAGTTGAATGCACGTACAGAAAGTTCAAGATCTTCAAGTGGTGTATGCAGTACTTTACGCAGTTGTAAAGTTTCTTCATCCACTACAGTTTCTTTTTCTTCACGTTTAGTATCCAGACTGATGTTTTCATCTGTGATGATCATCAGGTGCTGTATAAGTATGCGTGAAGCTTCTTTAACTGCTTCCTCAGGATGTATAGTACCATCTGTGATCACTTCCATGATCAACTTTTCGAAATCCGTACGTTGTTCAACGCGGGTATTTTCGATAGTGTATTTTACATTCTTGATCGGCGTGTATATAGAATCTATAGCAATGATACCTACAGAACCATCTTTAGGACGATTCTCTTCGCTTGGCACATAACCACGGCCCTTACCTACAAATATTTCTATTACAAAGTTAGTGTTAGGCTCCATGTTGCAGATGATCAACTCTGGGTTCATCACCTGGAAGTTTGGCAGTGCCTCACCTATCATACCGGCTGTGAATATTTCCTGGCCTTTAATGTTCAGTTCTACCCTGTCACCATTTACATCACTTTCACCTATTGCTTTAAAACGTACTTGTTTCAGGTTCAGGATAATTTCTGTAACATCTTCAAGCACACCTTTGATAGTAGCAAACTCGTGATCTGCACCAGCAATTTTTATAGCTGTTATCGCATAGCCTTCCAAAGAGGAAAGCAGTACGCGGCGCAGCGCGTTACCAATAGTAACACCGTAACCGGGCTCTAATGGACGGAATTCGAACTGTGCTTCAAAGTCAGTAGTTTTCTGCAGCGCAATTTTATCCGGCTTTTGAAAATTCAATATGGCCATATTGAGATTTATTTATTTTTTTGAAATTGTTTACAATTGAAAAAAGAACCTGGTAAATAAAAGGGGTAAGCCCCTGGTTAAAGGGGCTTAAAATATTACTTAGAATAAAGTTCTACTATCAGTTGTTCCTTAATGTTTTCCGGTACATAATCCCTTTCAGGATGGGTGAGGTAAGTACCTTTCATATCTTTTTCACTCCATTCAACCCAGTTGATCTTAGGATTCTTTCCGCGGATCATACCAGAAACTGTAACGTTCACCTTGCTCTTTGGTTTCAGTTCAATAACATCACCTGGTTTCAGGCTATAAGATGGTATGTTCACTGTTTCACCATTTACCATGATGTGTTTGTGCGATACCAGCTGACGTGCAGCAGGACGTGTAGGCGCAACACCCATACGGTAAACTGTATTGTCTAAACGAGCTTCAAGCAACTTGATGAGGTTTTCACCGGTTGCGCCCTTCTGGCGAGATGCTTCTACGTAAGTATTAGCAAATTGCTTTTCAAGCAGGCCATAAGTGTATTTTGCTTTCTGCTTTTCTTTAAGCTGTATAGCATATTCACTTGGCGCTTTGCGCTTACGTGTTCCGCCGTGCTGGCCGGGAGGGTTGCTCTGCTTTTGCAGGCTTTTGCCTGATCCTAGGATAGGCTCGCCGAAGATGCGGCAAATTCTGTTCTTTGGTCCTGTATAACGTGCCATTGACGATTTTTTTGTTTACCTGCTCCGTCTCATTTAAAAATCGTAAAAGCCGATCCGGAACAGGGGATTATGAAAAATTGATTGTCTTAGTGTTATGCTATGTAGATTATACACGGCGTTTTTTAGCTGGGCGACAGCCATTGTGCGGCAATGGAGTGATATCCTTGATAGAAGTGATCTCAATACCATTGTTGCTTAAACCACGGATAGCGCTTTCGCGTCCAGATCCCGGGCCTTTCACATAAACGTCAACCCTCTTCAGGCCAGCGTCTGTTGCTACTTTAGCACAGTCCTGTGCTGCAAGCTGTGCAGCATATGGTGTGTTTTTCTTAGAACCGCGGAAGCCCATCTTACCTGCGGAAGACCAGGATATTACCTGACCTGTTTTGTTAGTGATACTGATGATGATGTTGTTGAAGGTTGCACTGATGTGCACATCGCCATGAGTATCTACTTTTACGATCCGCTTTTTAGCGGCGGTTTTAGCGGTTGATTGCGCTTTTGCCATTTTCTTTTAAAAATAAGGTAGTCAAAAAATGTTTAACCGGTATTATGCGGTCCTTATCCATTCCTCCCCGGTGCACCAAACAACCGGATCCGGCAATGGCTTAAGATTATTTCTTAGGTGCTTTCTTCTTCCCTGCAACTGTCTTACGCTTACCTTTACGGGTACGGCTGTTGGTACGAGTGCGCTGACCACGTAAAGGAAGACCTTTACGGTGACGTACACCACGATAACATGCAATATCCATTAGGCGCTTGATGTTCATTTGCACTTCAGAACGGAGCTGACCTTCTACTTTAAACTCGCTGTTGATGATATTACGAATGGCAGTCTGCTCTTCATCGTTCCACTCAGCGGCTTTCTTGTCATAATGAATGCCGGCTTTGTCGAGGATGTACTGGGCAGTACTTGGTCCAATACCATAAATGTAGGTGAGTGCGATCTCACCGCGCTTGTTTCTAGGAAGATCAATACCAGCTATACGAGCCATTAATATTGAATATTTAAATTAAAAATTAAGAAAAAATTATCCTTGTCTTTGTTTGAAGCGTGGGTTCTTTTTGTTGATGATGTACAATTTCCCTTTACGGCGTACAATCTTACAATCAGCACTGCGCTTCTTGATAGCTGCTCTAACCTTCATAACCGGTTATTTTTGTTTTTATTTATAACGATATATAATACGCCCCCTACTTAAATCGTAAGGGCTCATTTCTACTCCAACTTTATCTCCAGGTAGTATCCGTATGTAGTGCATACGCATCTTACCAGAGATGGTGGCTAATATTTCATGTCCGTTTTCGAGGCGTACACGAAACATAGCATTTGACAAAGCTTCGACGATTGTCCCGTCTTGTTTGATTAAAGACTGTTTAGCCATATTTTAAGGACTGCAAAGGTAATGAAAATATTTTATCCCAATAAAGATATTTTCAGAAAAAATTATTTTTCGCTGAAATATTGGTAAACCAATGCATTTTTATGGTGTAAAGTGGTAAATAGGCTACTCATTTGCTCATAATGCCAGGCTTAACTGCAAAAAGAACAAATAGCAGTTGTTTTAAGTACCAATTTCATTTGATTATTTTCCTCTTCTGCCCTTTTTAGAGACATTATACCATTGGAGACATTACCAAGGTTTGGGCCCAAGCCAGCAATGATGAGTATTGTTCATCAATAAAATCGTGCGGCAATTCAAAAGCCGGGTACTTGGTAGTGAGGAATACTGTGTGCATACCCAGGCGTTTGCCAAACTCCATATCGCTCATAGTATTACCTACCATAACAGAGTTTCTAAAGTCAATATTAGGGAAATCTTCTTTTGCCTGCAGCCCCATGCCGGTATTGGGCTTACGGTTATGGTCCTGGTCGCTTATGGCGATGCAGGAATACACCTTATCTATCCTTCCGCCTGCATCTTTCACCTGTGCAATCATGTTCACCGATATGTCTTTCAGTGCCTCCATGCTCATAATGCCGCGGCCTACCCCACGCTGATTGGTAACTACCACAATGGTATTGAAGATATGGCTTAATGTGCTTATAGAAGACAGTACACCTTCATGAAACTCAAATTCCTTCCACGATGTAATGTAAGACCCTACACTTTCTACATTTATTACTCCATCCCGGTCTAGAAACAAGGTACGGCTACTATCACTGCCGCCCTCTATATTAAAGGGGTTCATTTTATACAATTTTAAAAAAGTTCCTGTTCAACTAACTGACAAATAATATGCCCTACCATTATATGCGCTTCCTGTATCCTTGGTGTATCATTACTAGGTACGTTTATCAGGTAGTCGCATATGTTTTTCATTTTTCCACCGCTCTCGCCTGTTAATCCTACACTAATCATACCATTTTCTTTAGCTTGCTCTATAGCTTTTATGATATTAACAGAATTGCCAGATGTGCTTAAAGCAACCAAAACGTCGCCTTTTTTACCCATTCCCTTTATCATACGACTATAGACTACATCGTAACCATAATCGTTGGCTACTGCAGTCATATACGATGAATTGCAGTGTAAAGCTTCAGAAGGCAAGGGATCGCGGTCTGTATAGAAGCGGCCACTGAACTCTGCTGCCAGGTGCTGCGCATCGGCTGCGCTGCCCCCATTGCCACAGAAGAGCACCTTGTTGCCATTTTTAAAGGCATCAGTCATAAGTGCCGTAATCTTTTCAATAGTGTCCAACAAGGCTGGGTTTTCCAATATTCGCTGCTTGGTGGTCACCGATGCGGTAATAATATTTTTTATTGCTGTCTGCATAAATTTTAAAGTCGCTAAAAATACAAAAAGCGCACGGAATACGTGCGCTTTTAAAACGTTTTTCTATCGTTAATTATTGTAAATGAACTAATTATATTACCAGCATTGCATCACCATAACTGAAGAAGCGATACTTTTCCTTTATAGCGGTCTGGTAAGCCTCCATTGTAAGATCGTAACCGGCAAACGCACAAACCATGATCAGCAAGCTGGTTTTAGGCAGGTGAAAGTTTGTAACCAAAGAATTGGCTATAGAGAACTCATATGGCGGGTGTATGAACAGGTTGGTCCATCCTTCCTGTTGTTTCAGCAAACCTTGCGCTGTTACAGAGCTTTCAAGGGCACGCATACTTGTAGTACCTATTGAGCAGATATTACGATGCTCAATTTTTGCCTTATTCACTATTTTAGTAGCGTAGTCGGTAACATTGAAGTATTCTGCATCCATCTTATGCTTGCTCAGGTCTTCAACCTCAATAGGACGAAAAGTACCTAAACCGGTATGTAAAGTCACCTCGGCAAAGTTTACCCCTACTATTTCAAGGCGTTTTATCAGCTCACGACTAAAGTGCAGGCCAGCGGTAGGTGCAGCAACTGCCCCTTCGTACTTAGCATATACAGTTTGGTAGCGCTCTTTATCTTCTTCTTCAGGCTTGCGTTTGATGTACTTGGGCAATGGGGTTTCGCCCAGTGTTTCCAGCATATCTTTAAAATCCTGTTCGCTGCCATCAAAAAGGAAGCGTATAGTACGCCCACGAGATGTAGTATTATCAATTACTTCAGCTACCAGCTCATCATTATCACCAAAATACAGCTTGTTACCTACGCGTATTTTGCGGGCAGGATCAACGATAACATCCCAAAGATGGTTTGGCTTGTTCAGTTCACGCAGTAAAAACACTTCTATTTTGGCACCAGTCTTTTCTTTACGGCCATACAGGCGTGCAGGGAAAACTTTGGTGTTATTTACCACCATTACATCCTTATCGTTGTAATAGTTTAAAATGTCCTTGAAGGTCTTATGCTCTATCTTGCCGGTATCCTTATGAACGATCATCAGGCGGCTTTCTTCACGTGTCTTTGTTGGATGTTGCGCTATTAGATTTAACGGTAATTCGAATTTGAATTGCGACAACTTCATATTTGGAGAATATAATTTAAAAGTTGGCGAAGATAGCGAAAAAATACCTTTATCCAATAAAATATTTTCTTCTTATATGTTTTGATGCTATCTAAACCCTGGTTTGTAAACACTTTAAACCTAAAAAAACAGGGCTTAATGCTTATTAAGCCCTGTGCATGAATATGTTATATTCTTAGTTGATACCCAACAACTCCACATCAAATATTAAAGTGCTGTTGGGACCTATCTGTGCACTTACCTGCCTGTCGCCATAACCCAACTCAGATGGTATAAAGAATCTGTACTTGCTGCCTAAATTCATCAAAGGCACACCCTCTGTCCACCCCTTGATAACCGCTTGCAAAGGAAAGGTTGCGGGCTGGCCACGCTGTACAGAGCTATCAAATATAGTACCATCTATTAGTGTACCGTGGTAATGGCAGGTTACTTTATTTGCTGCTGTTGGTTTAGGTCCGGTACCTTCTGTAAGTACTTCGTACTGCAGGCCACTTGAGGTTGTAGTAACGCCTGACTTCTGTTTGTTTGCTTCCAGGAAATCCTGACCAGCTTTTAAATTTGCTGCTGCTGCTTCGTTTTTCATATTAAATAATTTGTCTGCTACACCCATTACGGTTGAATTGTGGCCGCAATTTAAGGATAATAAAATTATCTTGAGGTCACATAGATCTTCTGTCTTAACTATAGTTATTGCACGGCAGCTTTTGCATAACCTGAGCTTGTCTCATTACCCAGGCGTACTATGTACATACCCCGGGGTAAGTCTAAATTGCTAAGCTGTACGCGTTGTGTGCCGGCAGTTTTTGAAAGTGTTTTTGATAATACAGCACGCCCAGTTATATCGTATAAAGCCAGGTTGTAGTTTCCAGCAACAGGCAACGTGCATTCCAAAGTAATATTGTCACGAGGCACACCAAGTATTGTAAGCGGTATAGTTTCTTTTACGGGGTTATTGATCAGTAAAGTGGTTGTCGTAAAAACACTATCTATGTACCAAATGCTCCCGGTACTATCTGTTGATGTATATTTAAACGCCACATACAATGGTTTAGCCTTATAAGGGGTCAAGTCTATCTGGTGCATGCGCCAAGCTGTGTCGTCAGCAGAAAATGGGACAACGATCTTTGTCCAGCTACAGCTATCACACAAAGGATCTTCAGTTCCATTTTCATTGGTTACATATACTCCCAGGCTATCGCCATTGCGCGAGTAGCGGTCGAAAAAATTAAAGTATATATGTGTGTATGCACTTAGATCGAGCTTGGGTGTGTACAACACCTGCGTATCTATGTTATGGGTTGTGGTGTAATCGTTAATGGTCATACATGGCGACCCATTTAAACCTTGATTTGATGAGCATTGCCAATATTGCACGCCCCAAATAGCGTATTGGGTCCAGTGATTAGGGAAAGGCGTTGCAGACACACAGGCAGCGTCAAAATTTTCGTTAAGCGAAGTAAAGGATTGTGCATAACAGGAACCCGATACCAGGAAGCAAAAAAATGATAGGATAAGTGGTTTCATAATGGATAATTAAAGCTTGATTGCAGATTTACTTTTTTATCTCATAGTATTATTAACTCAAAGCAGTTTAGAGTAGTGAATAGAGCAATTAAAGAACAATTATTTGTCCGGCCATTCTATTGTACAGCAGCTTTTGCATAACCATACCAGGTCTCATTACCCAACCTAACCAGGTACATCCCCTTAGGCAGGTTCACATCGTTTAGCATAGTGCGTTGTACACCAGCTGGTTTGGTGAACGTTTTAGCAATGAGCACGCGGCCAGTAATATCATATAGGTTCAGTTGGTAGGTGCCGGCAACAGGCAGTGTATATTCAAGGTTAATCCCGTCTCCATTAGGTATCCCCAAAACGGTAACGGGGATATTCTCTTTTACAAGATTGGGTCCTGCAGAGAGTGTTTGTGTAGTGAATACACTGTCTATATACCAGATACTACCCGAAGTGGTAGATGAGCTATACTTAAAGCCTACATAAAGTGGTTTCGATTTATAAGGGGTAAGGTCGATCTGGTGTTCCTTCCACGTCGTATCACTCTGTATAAAAGGGATAACTATCTCGGTCCAGCTACAACTATCACATAAAGGGTTACCGCTGCCACCGTATTGGTTGGTCACATACACATCAAGGGTGTCGCCACTACGCGAGTATTTGTCGTAGAAGTTGAAATAGATCTTGCTATAACTGCTCAAGTCAAGTTTAGGAGTGATCAGCCATGTAGTATCTGCATTGTGCATGTTAGTGTAGTCGTTCATACTGATACAGGGCGTGTTATGAAGCCCCTTACCCTGCGTACATAACCAGGATTGTGCGCCTGCTATAGCAAATTGGTGCCAAAAATTGGGGAAACCGGAAATAGAGGCACAGGAAACATCAAAATTTTCATCCAAAGAGGTAAGCACAGGATCCTGGGCATGGCAATGCCCAAAGAGAAATAGGGAAAATATGGATAGGAAAAATGTTTTCATACCTAAATGTATTGAAAAAATGAAAGGCTTAACTACTTTCATGATATAATATTAAGAAATAAAATCCTATTGTGGTAAGAACACAGGAAAAAATGACACTGAATTTGAATGTGCAAGTGTAAATTTAAATTGCGGCAGACCGAACGAGTATAAACACCTATGGCAAAAAAGATAAAAAAGCTACCCGCAGTTTACAAATTATTTGGTGCGGTAGCTGTAGGTGCGTATGTATGTGCTGTGGGATGCGTGGTGATCAGCATTACTGTTTTCAGGAAGATAATGCCTAAATGAATACCTGAGAATACCTGAATTTCACCAAATAACAAAAAAACAGGTGCCGCAAAATCTAATCAACTTTAGGCTTACTTTTGATTCCAAAATATAAAAAATTATGCAAGCCTGGAACGACTATCTGTCTCAGAACAAAGACCGCTTTCTTGATGAACTGCTGGACCTTTTGCGCATACCATCGGTAAGTGCAGACAGCAAATATAAAAATGATGTAGCACGCTGTGCCGAAGCCGTAAAAGAGAACATGCTTAAGGCTGGTTGCGACACCGTTGAGATATGCCCTACTGCAGGCCACCCTATAGTGTATGGCGAAAAGATAATTGATGCAAGCTTGCCAACAATATTGGTATATGGCCACTACGATGTACAGCCTGCCGACCCGCTGGAACTCTGGCACAGCGGCCCCTTTGAACCTGTGATAAAGGACGGTAAAATATACGCACGCGGCGCATGTGATGATAAGGGCCAGATGTTTATGCATATAAAAGCGCTGGAGGTGATGACCAAGACCAACACACAGCCCTGCAATGTAAAGATCATGATAGAGGGTGAAGAAGAAGTTGGTTCATCAAACCTGGGCAAATTCCTGGAAGAGAATTCAGCCAAACTGAAGGCAGACATCGTACTGATATCTGATACTTCTATGATCAGCATGGAACATCCTTCCATTGAAAGTGGCCTGCGTGGGCTTGCATATATGGAAGTGGAAGTTACAGGCCCTAACCGTGACTTACATAGTGGCGTATATGGCGGCGCAGTAGCAAACCCTATTAACATACTGGCTAAAATGATCGCTTCCCTGCACGATGAAAATAATCACATCACTATTCCAGGCTTTTACGACAAGGTGCAGGAACTTACAGCAGCAGAACGCACAGAGTTGAATAAGGCCCCATTTAACCTTAACGAATACAAAGCAGAGCTGGGTATCAAAGCTGAAATGGGCGAGAAAGGATACACCACCATTGAACGTACAGGCATACGCCCTACCCTTGATGTAAACGGCATATGGGGCGGCTATACGGGCGAAGGTGCAAAAACAGTATTACCTTCAAAAGCAAATGCTAAAATATCAATGCGCCTTGTACC
>JABDEZ010000036.1:69-24523 GCA_013286835.1 Bacteroidota bacterium | reverse complement strand
CCTGGTAATTTTTGGCATTGACATTAGCAAGGGTATTGAAATAAGGCCCAAAGGGTGATAATGTAGATCCTGTAGAAGCATAAAGGGAACCCATCCGTTGCGGTATCAGCATGGAATAATCTTCAAACCCGTCAAACACGCAGGTGGATGATGGGGCATTGGTTGCCACCATAGTCGGTTGCTGCATATTGTAGCCATATTGGGCATTGGAATAAATGCCGTTTGCACTCATTTCTTCAATCGCATTTCCAAATACGTCGTAATTGGTAACCTGACTGGATGCCAGCCAGTTGTTGAGGTTAATACCCGAGTAGGTCAATCCCACTACTGAATAACCCAGATCGCAGGCACTGGGGTTGTTATTGCCGAACGCCCAGAACGCAGGAGACATGAATGCGCCGTCATTTCTCGCCTCGCCTGCGGAATAATCTCTGTTGGACAGCCTCGAATAACTGGCGGATAACCTATTATTGCCGTTATAACCCAGCACGTAATTATTGAAATTCTTCCACCAGTTATAGCTATTTGTAGTATAGTTATATACGCTTACTGAATCTGCATTTACTGTATATACTAATTGGTTCGGCGAATATAAAGTAGCCGTATTCCGGAAAGTGTTCACTTTAATATCCCAGAAGTCTTTATTGGTGCCGTACATCGCCCCGGTAAACAGGTCGTTAACACTGCTCACATAAGGATTGTAATTCAACGATGCGTCCTGTGCATACTGGTCGAGATTATTCCTGTTCCCGGAACGCAATACCCGGATATATACATTGCGCAATGTATCATTCTGATTGACCCAATTCCAGTACGGTGTACTATTACCGGAATTATCTGTAATATACAGACATCTCGGTTGAAGACCATGAATGCAATTGTCAGGATACCCGCTTGGCACATGGCCGCCGAGCGCACCTAAATATAAGTTGGTTACCCATAACTTCATCGTGTGTAGTACCGTATCGTGTGACCCCTTGCTTTGCAGGATCACTTCGTCTCCCAGGTTAAATGTGCCGTTCATCGCATCCGGCAGGTAAGCGCTCTGGTTAGTCACGATGAGTGAATCGACATAGGTATCATAACCATCGTTGAGATAAGAAGGCCCCATGCTGTTATAAGCTAAATACGCGGGGTACTTCAAATCATATTTATAATCATTGAACTCATTGTTTGTACGGCTCAGCATCACCTTACCCGTTTCCGAATCATAGATCAAGTTTTCAACTAAAGTTCTTGCTCCCTGGTCAAAGGTTTCCACCGATTTCAAAATGCCGTATTGCTGGACGATCTTGGTAGAGACCTGGGTCTTGAGGACATTGATATCCTCTTTATCCGGGAAAAAAGCGGTAGGTATCGGTACAAGAAAAAGGCCCCACCACACCACATTCAGGTTCAGGGCTACCGTGCGGTCATAATTGCGGATGTATTTTTCCCGGTTATCGACACTAAAATCCATTTCCTGTCCCAATGTGATATTCTGGATGTCATATTTATTAGGAAAGCCCCTGACCCGCATAAAGGATTTTACGGTATTATCGAGGTCGCCATTATTTTTTGTCTGGTAATTGTACTTGATCCCCGTTATCTTTTCCAGGCTTTGCGGCGCTGTCGCGCTGGCCGTATGGATCACATAATTATTGACTTCCCTGGCCTTGCCATGCATGTCATTGAATTTGAGCGTATAACCTTGCAACGCCTTTTCTTCCATATACGTTTTACTGAAGCTGCGGCTTGTATTTGGGCCAGGGTCCTGTTTCTCCGTATAGTTCACCTGCAATGGAAAATCCTTTGCAGTATAAAAGAGGTATTCATCTTCAGCCTGTGAGGACTTGCCCACTCCCTGGTTAATGCTACGCACTTTCACACTGCTGTAACCCACCACTGCCGCTGGAAAGAAGGATTCGCCGAACGGCTCTTCCTGGTAAAAATCTATGGCAGGTAAGAGGTTCCCACCTTGTGCGGTATAGTTGACGGGCATACGGAACGGGTTCTCATCGCCGCCGACCATCGGTTCGTAACTGGCCACGCCGCTGCTGATCGTGCCATAGCGGTCGTCCTGTATAGTGTAATCATATTGTTTGCCGTAAGTAGCGCTGTCGGGGCTGGAAGACAACGAGGTCCACCGGTCACTTAGGGTTAATTGCTTCACCCGGACGCCGCCGCCTTTCTTGGTAAGTCCCGGCGTTTGCAGCCTGATATAAGATTTGGGGATGGTGATGTTCTTTCCCAGCCCTTGTTTAATAAATCTTGCGAACGGGTTTTGCCAGATGGTCTTTAATTCGCCTGCCGCCTGGAGTAACCCGTTCAGTACACTCTTATCCGAACCATCCTTGAAGCCCGGATACAGGATCTGGGGCAGGTAGTACCTGGCCGTATTCATCCCGTAAACGGTGGCAGGGTGCAGCTGCATATTACCGGCAGATGCTTTTTGCAACCGGATGTACCCGCAGGTGGGATCATTGGGACAAATGCCCATACTGTCTATCGTTGCATAAGATTTGATGTGTTCATACTGGCCCGTCCCGGTAATATCCAGGTCAAAATTGTAATAGAGCGTGGTTGTGTTTTCCAGGTAGTTTTCCCTGAAGGTCAGGTTCGGGTTTTCTGAAGCCTGCTGTCGGTGGAAATATACATACTGGTTGATGTTATTGGCATCATCGTACAGGGTGGCTTTGTATTGTTTTGAAGGCGTTGGACCAACCCCGACGACATCGAACATCTGCATCGTTCGCCTGTCCTGGATAAAGGAGTAATCATTGTGCTCGTAGGCCACATGAATTTTACCGCCGGACGGCAGCTTAATATCGGTAAGGTTCCAGGAAACAGCACTGTCTGTTACGCCCGTACCGAGGTTCTGCCGGGTATAGGGATATTCATAGCTCAGGTGCGGGGCAAGTGCATTCTGGTAATCACCCCACCTGTCCTTCGCTGAAAAATTATATGCCGGGTTAGGGTTACTGTAGTTGAATGTATAGGGGCTTAGTAATGATTTATTGGAGTTGCCATACTTGATGTAAATATTCTGCAAGGTGAGCTTACCTGTTCCTACCGAACTGTTTTGAATGTTCGGTATGCCGGGACACAGGCTGTAGTTATAGGTAAAGATCACTGTTTTAACAGGCACGGCATTGTTTTCATTGATATACCGGTCGTGTTTGTTGTACAGCTTGATCGAATCAAGTTTATAAGATAATGAGGGAGTAGGCTTGGGCTGTTTTAAGATGGATACCGTGGAATAACTTGAGTTCAGGTTACTCAATAATGGGTTTACCGGGTCCTGGATACCCATGCCGTCGTTCCTTGCCGAAATGTAAAACTCGGCGATAAAGTTTTTAGATTCAATAGACTTGATGTGCCACTGTTGTCTTGACCCTTCGATATAACTACCCCGGTCATCGTTCTTATCGCTGTAAAACCCAGGATTGAACTGTGCGGAATCGACCGAAAAAGGGGACCGCCAGCGGTAATCGCTGTCCACCAGTGAATAATTGAATTTTACATAGGTGCCCAGGTCATCATCTGTCGGGCCGTCCCCTAATACATCCACGTAGTCATTGGAAAGAACGGAGGTCAACAGGTAGCTGTGCGCATAGGCTGGCGTATTGGTAGCCGAATAAAAATTATCCGTGCCGTTGGTATTGTACTTGGAGTCATCTATTGTTTTGGCGTACTTGACCATCCCGCTGTTGAAATTGGCATTGCTTTCATTGGCAGCAAAGGTTACTTCCCTGGTCACGTTATTCATTGCCGGTATCCCGTAGATATAGCGTCTCCCGTCAGGCAGCGTTTGGGTAAACTCGCTGATATGGCTGGGCTGCGGTGCAAAACTGTTCCCGGTGATATACCTCGGATGCGGCACCAATGCGGGATCAAAAACCTTGGTGGTATCCGTATTGTGAAAGTCATTGATAACGGGTGACTGCGCTACCTCGTTCACGCTTGCCTGGGCAGCCGTAAAATAGGTCAGCAGGTTAGCCCGCGATGAACGGTCGAGGGTTGTCCCGTCCCAATATGCATTTACATTGTTCAGTTTAGGGGGTAACGTCCCGCTGACCGCATGTCCCATGCCGATCAGCGTGTTCATGTCCTGATCCACATACTGTACATTGGTATTGAACAATTGCGGCACTGCCTGCTGCTGGTTATAAGTTAGTTCACCGCCCTGCTTGAAAAAGGCTTTCTGGTATAAAGTCCCGGTGTTACCGCCGCCGAATGGCATCCGCTGCCATGGGCCGGATATGTTCTGGTTGTCAAAAAAATCAATGTCGGAACCCACTTCAAAAAGGTTACCGACACCGCCTTCTACGGAAAGGCTCTTGCTGTCCGAGGTGCTTTCGGTCTTGGGGTCAAATACGGAACCGATATCATTGCGGAACGGCCGGAACGAGCCGCCTGATCCTTGTCCGCATATGGAATAAATATCATATGTCATGGAAGCCAATGGCAGGTTAGGTAATGTTCTGTTGTAGATACCTTCCTTGTCTCTGCTGAAGTCCATAATGCCGTCATCAGGTGCATTTTCTGCATACAGGTAACCGTAACCCTTCCTGCTGCCATCATTGGCAAAAGAGAGTACGCTGCGCGTAAAACTTAAGTAAGCATTGGGAAAGGCATATGCAGCTTCTGTGCCAAACTTTACCTGGAACTGGTAGGAATACTGGGAACTCTGGTTGGTCACTACAGGCACATAGTTTTGCAGGCCAACTGGCACGAATGAGCCGGAAGATACGCCGGACGTGATTTTTTTGTAGTTCATATTTATACCGGCACCGAAAGAGAGATTTTTTAACCCACTCCGTGAATTAAAACCTGTACTGCCCGATATACTGACGCCAGCACCGCCATCTTTGGAAAGTTCGTCAGAGGATCTGAAATTTAATCCTGCGCTCATATCGGCATCCGCTCCCGTCTGGGAACCGATACCCATATTGACACCCGCGCTGGCAAAAGGGACCGTTAGGGTAACCCCCACATCTGCGCCGATACCTACGCCTTTGTAGTTATTGAAATTTACATACAGGCCGGCATTCACCGCACCGCCGATGTAATTTTTCGCATCAAAACCCAGCATCTCAAATGACGCGGACGTGCCCAATCCGACCCTTACATTGGTTTCGGGCTTTATATTCAGTTCTTTTTCCACCAGGTCGCCGTTAAAATCATCCGGCAACCCCCTCACGGTACGGTTGATCTCACCTGGGTTGATATTCCAGCCAAGCCCCACCCAGCTGGCTTCCTGCTCCATATTGATACCGCTGTGGTACGCTATGTTGATCGGATATCCCTCTACTTCCAGTAATGGGATGTTATAGACAAAGCCCCCGCTGAACGGATCTACCATTTGCGTGGTGCCCACAGGTTCAAAACTCTGGACTTCGGGTTGCGATGGTCCTGTAGTGAGCGCGTAACTGCACACAGGGAACACCAATTGATAAATACTTGAAAAGAGCAGTATGTGGGCGGTCAGTTTAAAAACCTTCTTTTTCATAAGTATCATTTACCGGTTATAAGTAATGTGGGTGGATGTGTAATTAATGTTTTCGGAAAGCTCGCCTTAACGAACGGGTTGCCTGCATACCGGTCATTGAAGACCAGCTGCAGGTCCTTGCCGTTCCCGCCGTTATCGGGGAAGGCTACGACAATGGTGTTGTATGGGCTGAGGTTGTCATTATTTTCAAAATGATAGGTCACCGGCTTCAGTTCTGCGTCCCCGTCCTTCAATGTAATATCTCTGGCAGCACTTTCGTAATACATGACCATTTGCTCTGTGGATGCCTGGCTGGCCGCCATTTTTTTAAGCGGGTCACCGGACGGCGCTTTTATGATGTTGACCAGGAAAAAAACAAAGCCATCCAGTTCCTTTATCCTTTTGGAATAGGCATCCGCATTCAATTCCCTATTAAAGCCGTAGGCATCTTTGAGCGCCATGTATCCAGGCAGCGCCAGTTGTATGGTGTATTGGGTATTGCCCGCGTCCACCTTCTTTTTATAGGCAGCATCCTGTTCCATGTAATGGATATATTCAGCGGGTGCCAACCTTCCCGGCTGACCACAGGAGCAACACAAAATGCTGAGCGCGACCAGGATGTTAGTTGCCCTTTTCATACTTCTTGTTTATATACGCGATCAGGTTATCGGTTACATCATTCTTCTTGTCCCCGTACAATACGGTACCCGCACCATTGGCACCGATGAGCAGTTGAAGGCCGTTCTCCTTTCCGTAATCTTCTATTAACGGGTTCAATCTGTCCCATACTTTCTGGGTGATCTCTTTGTTGGATTGAGCATAATACTGGCTGAACGCATACTCAGCATGATTGAGCATGGTATCGATCCGGGGCTGTGTATTACCGGACATTTTCTTCACCATCTTTAAACTGTCGATGGCATTCTTGATACCATACAGATTCTTGGAACTCATGGCCTCCAGGTCTTTTTTGAACGTATAACTATCGGTAAGTTTTCCTATATCTACATAGGATATTTCCTGAGTAGCCGTTCCACGCTTGAGAACGATAACCGATAAAGTAATCACTGCAATGGCAACCACATAAAGCAACGTCTTGTCAAATAAATTTCTCGTCATTTTGTAAAAAGTGTATTGATGTATGTAAAGGGTACGGTAAATGTTCTTTTTCTTTTCGTGGTGATCGTCATGATGTATTTCCCGCCATCTTTTAAGGCTACCTGGTCGGTAAATACAACGGAGAACCTGTTATCCCCCGGCGTTAAGGGAACACTGTTCACCGGGAGCTTGATCTCTTTATCATCGCTTCCCGTAAGCTTCAGGAACAGGGTATCTTTGGCGTAATCGGCACGGTACTTCAGCTTCAATTCACCCATAGCCATAACCCTGGTATCGTTGTTGTGCTTTTCAAATTCAAAATAAGATTGGTTGTTGGGGGCCGCCTGCAACAGCGTATCTTCAATGATGGTGAATTTCCACGCTTCCGCGCCACCGATAAGAATACCTTTAAAATAGGCATCTACTGTCCATGCATACGGCTGGTTCACCACAAGCGGCTTGGCATAGATCGGGTAGATGACGCTGTTCTGCATCAGGTTACTTTCGTCATACACAGGATTATTGCGGGAAACTGCGCCCTGCGGGTTTTGTCCCTGCTTCATATCCGTCACCCTGATCCGGTAGGACAGTTCATTGGCGAAGGAACAGTTTGCTACCCACGACAAATTGGGGTTGTACTCATGTATCTTGGCATTGTTCTCCGGGTCAACAAGGTCGATGAGTAAAATATCTTCCTGCTGGTGGTAGAGGCATTCCTCCGCATCATTGACGGTCGATGGCTCTCCCGCGCCCGGCTTATAATTAGGGGTCACCGTCACACAATATTCCACTGTCCCTTCCGGTAATTTCCCGTAAGTAAGGAACAATTCCTGCAGCGCACCGGATGAGAACTGCCATTGCGGGTGTACAAGTCCCCCGCTGATCATATTCAGGCCGGGATGCAGCATGGTAGTAAAAGTGTAAGAAAAATTCTGGTTGCTGTTACGGTACCTGACTGTCCCTTTGACCAATGCAGTATTAGGCTGGAAAGTGGACTGTACCTGGTAGTTGAAGATATTCTCAGGCGTAATATCTACCCCATCTACAGGGGCGAGATTGATACTGATCGTCTTCTGGGCATATCCCGATATGGATAGCACGAGGCATCCCCAAAGCAGTAATGCCTTGTACCTGGTGTTATTTTGAAATGATAAGTTCATACGTATCGTTTTATTTTTTTTGCCTGGTATTGTCTATTACTTGTTTCTTTTTGATCTGCCACAACAGGTCGAGCGTGCCGCTGTATAAATTGCTCCACGCGCCATATTGTACCGATTGATAAGTGTTGTACCGGAGATTGATCCTTGTAGTAAGGGGCAGTCTTTTTGAGGTGTACATGCAGCCACCCGTAAAGGCGTACCTGCAAAAGCCGAAATTGGCTATCCCGAATTCCTGCCCGGCATTCACATTGAACTGCTTGGTAAATGCATAGCTGCCCGTAAGGCTTAGAAATTTAGTTTTGTTTGGAGGTTGCGGGCCGGTCGTATCCAAGGTTGTACCGTTGACCTGCGTACTGCCAATATTTGCCCCAAGCATCCATTTACCCCTGGTATAAGTGCAGTTCAGTTGTAAGAGCGTCGTTCCATAATTGACTGTATCCTGGTGGCTGACGCTTTTATTGTAGATGAATGTAAACCGGATGGAACGTCCCGGCCTTTTGATCTGGTAACTGGCCTTACCCGTAAAAACAGAACCGAGGAGCGGATGCTGCGGGATACTGAACGTATCTGAATTGGAGCGGAACGTAGTAAATGGTTTGTAGGATACGGAGAGGGATGGGTATTTTTTAGATTTCGTCTTCAGGTCAAAGCCCCACTTGGTATTTGCACCTGTTGTGGCGAAATTACTTTGCAGCAGGTAATCATATTCCACGCCTGCGGCCAGGAATGAATGGAAAAAATCCTCCTTCCATGCTATCGTGAGCTTTTCGGTACCGTTCGTACTTACAGGCAAGGTATTGTTCTGGAAATTGATACCTGTCTTTTCATAGGCTGCTTCCAGCTCAGCGCTTGAATTGGGAATCTTGCCTGTTGTACTGAACGTGTATGCGGAACGATCCCCCCCGCTGGTGCCGTTAACTGCCGTACCTGTCTGTAGTTGCTGACCGAAACAGGTTGCCGCTTCAGCATTAAACTTTACATCTTTAGTTACAATGCCTTCGTAGGTAAGGGATACAATATGCTGGGGCTGCTGGAAGGTAGGCAGGGCAATATCAGAATTTTTAAAGAACTGGTCAGAGAGCATCTGCCTGCTGGGTGTATAACCATAATAAATTAAGGATGCCTTATGGCCTTTTAATGGTTTAAAACTTGCCCGGCCCGAGTAACAGGTATATTTGTCCAGGTTACCGTCCCTGCCGATATATTCTGTCTTCCCTACTGTCAGGCCTGCTTCAACAAAACCAAAGTCATAGCCCATATTCAGCCCTTTCACGGTCTGTCCCGACATGGTATATTTGGAAGCATACTGAGGGAATATCCCTGCATCAAAGCTGGTAAGCCCTGTGATGAACTTTTTGGCCTGGCCATCGGGCAATATCTTCTCTGACTGCTGCGCCATTTGTTTGTAACTGGGATCTTTACTGCCCAACTCTTTTGTTTTATTATAGGCAAGAACGGAATCAAAATAAGTGGTGTTCTTATTTTGGGTCATCAACATTTTATATTTCAGGAGCTGCGCTTCCAGCTTTTCGATCTTCTGGTACTTGGCCATCACCCTCTTATACACCCTGTCTGTGGAATCTTTTAGCTGCTGTTCCCTGTTCATGGCCGCCTTGCGTGTCGAATCGGCGCTGCCTGCTGCATTTGATTGGGTAGCATTGGTTGCTCCTGAATCTGCTTTACTCCTGACATTGCTGTCAATTTTCTGGCGGAGATACGCGGTATCCATTTTCGCAAGGGTGGTGGGATTGGTAATGCCGGTCTCATTTTTTATTTCTGATTCCAACTTTCCTTTCTGGCTGTTGAGGTTACTGATACCCGCCTGGTAGAACTGGTCGCCGTTTTTCAATTTGGCAGATTGCTCGGAAAACTGTCGGTTATAGGAATTGACGCTGTTGGTCAGTTCCGCTTTTGATTTTTCAATATCATAATGCACGTTCACATAACTTGCTTTGACGGTACGGTGCGCGTCCTGGGTGGTGTACATGCCCTCTATCACAATCGGGACATTCATGACCGACGTTGCGATCTTGCCGTGCAGTTCCATATAGTTATTGTCCGTCTGTGAATATTGCTCCTGCCCATTGCTCACAGCGGTCGTAATGCCGATCTCCCCGGTGGTCTCTTTTTCGTCCTTTTTTGCTTTGTTCAGTTCTTTTACTTGTGATAACAGCGACTGGGGGTTTGTGGTATTTGTTGGGGTGGATGGAATAATACCTTTTGTTAATGCACTTTTTTGTGCATCGATCTGTCTGGTAACATTTTCATTTTCCCTGATCTCATAGCGTCCAACGAACCATTGCTCGTAATACAAGTCAGTACATTTTTTACCGTCCCGCCCGAAAACAACGGGGGTAAGACCTTTGGCGCTATATACTTTATTCAGCCTGCCCTTTGAACGGTCCATTGCCTTTGTGGCATTGGCCAGGGAAGCGTTTGACCTGGTGATACCGCTCAGGTGGATACCCATAAAACTCCTGTCCGGGGGCGAGAGGGCTTTATTGATGTCCTTGCGCAACGCGGAGGTCAGGGCAAGCGTACTATCGATATTCCGCAATATGGTGGTGGCATAATGAATCGAGTCACCTGTTACACTGATATAGATCTTGTAGCTCCCCGGTGGAATGACCTCTGTCTTTTTTACGATTTCATAGAACTTGGGAAAGAAGTAGGTATAGTTATCGTTCTTGCTGTAATCCAGCTTGATCGTCCTGACCCCCGACTTAAAAAACTGGTTCAGTTCCGTTTTTTTAAAGACGATGAAACTGTCATTGTCCGTATTGTACCTGTAGCAGGTTAATGTAAATGTGCCGGTAAAAGATAGGTCTGATTTATAATATACATCCTGGAACAGCTTATTATCATTATTAAGGGTAATAAAATCCGTATGCACCTTTAATACTTCTGGCTGATTTACATAAACAGGCTTTTGAACGGCACTGCGTTCCTGTGCCCGCGCAGGCAAAACACAACAGATCAGTAAGTAGCATACAACCGTTAAACGAATCATGGCCTTTGGGAGGTATTGGGCAATGAGAGAGAAGGCTGTAAAAGTATATGTCCGGGTTTATATATCCTACACGTAATATTACGCTATTATGAAAATTTATTTATATCATATAAGATAGAAAGACAGCATAATTACATCATTAATAATATGTGTTTAAGGAAAAGAAGTGTCTTAATTTTGCTTTATGAAAACCTAGATCAGAATCAGAGGAACTTAAAGATAATCGTATTATAACATAGTGTTGCTGTTCTAAATGTCGAAAATTAAACACCGCAAGCACTCAATGGGTATGGTACGCCGTAATGGCGTAACTGTGCCTTTTGCTTGCGGCGGCTTTCGACAGCCTTGAACAGCAGAAGGATTTCAGTTACGCTAATTTTTTTAAATACTTCCAGATGAACCAGAATGCATTAGTTGATCCAACCATCCGCATTGCCGTCGCAGATGACCACCCTATCTTACGACAAGGTGTTTGCAGCTTAATTAACACACTTAAAAATTGCAACGTAATTCTTGAAGCAGATAACGGAAAGGACTTGTTGGATAAGCTATCCAGACAAGACCAGCTACCGGACCTGTGTATCCTGGACATCAATATGCCTGTTATGAATGGCTATGATACCCTTATAGCACTTAAAGCGAAGTGGCCTGGTCTTAAGGTGATCATGCTGACTATGCTTGATGATGATTATACCATATTGCGGGTGCTACAGGATGGTGCAAATGGCTTCCTGCTTAAAGGTTGTGGTGGAGACGATTTTCTTAAAGCTATTACAACTGTCTATAAGGACGGCTACTTTTTCTCAGGGCTTATCTCTGATGAGACCATCCGTATTGCTGCCAAACTGAGCCTGCCTTCTATATCGGAAAGGCAAATGGAATATCTCAGGCTGTGTGCATCTGATATGAACTATGGCAAAATAGCCGAGAAAATGGGGATCAGCGTTCGCACCGTTGAAGGTATCCAAAAAGCGCTGGGAGAGAAATTAAACATCCATAGCCGGGTGGGCCTGGCGGTCTTCGCAGTAAAGACGGGCATAGCAATTCGGGGTGAGCTTTAAAAGGAAACTACTTTTTCTCAGGCCATTTTTTGACTGCATAATTATGATTGGCCCTCTATCGCCATAATAAGTACTATTGATTTTTATTGCGAATTTACTTCGAAGTTAAAGTGAATACTGGGGAAATACGCCCTCTAAATATCACTCAAAGGAAACCAGAGGCGCTTGATCTTTTCAAAATGAAACGTAAGCAACTTTATAATATGAGGAACATCTTCTTCCGTTACGCTTTGTATCCTGATAGGGGAATATTTGCCGGTATCCTGGTGTAACATGTGGATTTCCATATAATATCCCTTGTCGGCCTCAAAATATACTATGTCCCATCTTACTATAAGGTCCGTATTAATATCTGCATTCAGGTATTTCTTAGAAAACTCTTCAAAAGTAAAGAAGAACTGCCCGCCATTGTCCCCATAATAATTTACTGATTGAGGTTCATAATCGCGTTTAACTGCCAGGTCATTTAATTTCATATTCTGAATTGCTTGTAAAAGTTACTAAGAAAATAAACGTGCTCTAAAATGATTTTGGCGACCAACTTCAATAATGTATATGAGTTTATTTACAGCTCATTAAGCCACTGATCCGCCTCTAAATATTTAAAAAGGTGATGCTGTGCTAGTTTTAATAATTGCATTGCATAAATGTCATTATTTAAAAAATCTAAATCGACTTCTTTCATTTCCCTATTGTGAAAGCTTATTCTTGCTTTACTAAATATATAACCCAGGTGGTCAGGCAATCCTAATAATTTGATCTTCTTTTTACTCGTAAATATGGCTCTTTTAAGGTATTCAGAATTAAAATCTATACCTTCTATTTTATCATTCATACCATAGATCCCCCGGTCGAAAAAGGCACACACTGGAAATTGAATATTGTTCAGCTTGCCTTTAAATGCATGATGCAGGTTTTGAATAAAATAAAAGAATGCCTGGAACTCCCAATTACTTATCCTTTCTGAAATTTCCGCGTCATGTATGTTTTTAAGATGCTTATTACTTATAGTGTAAAGCAAATTCTTATCATACCTGAAACAAATACAGGGAAGTGTGTACTTAACTATTAGATCCGTTATGCCGTCAAGTAACAGTTGATTTACTCTTGATGGTTTATACTGATCTTTTGCATGAAATCCCTTCGTCAAATCTTTGGTTAAAATAGAAAAGGCCTGACTTACTTCTGTATTTTTTTCTTTACTGACTGAAACGGCAAAGTAATAAAATGAATCTTCGCCATCCTTATTTGCAGCAGTATTTTTTACTTCATCAACAAATAGAAAGCTTTCTATATTATCCAATTCTGCCATCGACTTAAATGAGGGTTATGAGTTATTAAAGTTATCAATAAGCAGGGATAATTAATAAAGATTATGCCGTTCCCTGCGGGCCGGGCTATTCGTTGCAATCTGCTTCGCAGGATTTCCACTGCTATCCCATAACGGTTTTTTATTGCCACTAAAGTTTGATAAGGGCAGCCTTCTGTTTGCATCATACTGTCTTTCGTTTTTCAACACAAACGGATAAAAGGGACGGCGAAGATAGTGTCGCCATCAAGTCGAGGCCCATAATGGCCGCGCTCCCGCGCTGCCACCCTTCGGGACTTATGCCCTCTCCGTATGCTGGCTTCCACTCTTCTTGTCCTTTCTTTTTTCCGTTCGCATTGAAAAGGCCTTAAGGCCAGCGATGAAAAAAAAGATAACAACAAAAAAAGTACTCACTTAAAAACAGCGATTATGAAATTCTTTCAGGAATGCACCACGTTAGACGAAGTTAAGGCCACCTATAAAAAGCTTGCAATGCAACACCACCCGGACATGGGTGGTGATACGGCCACAATGCAGGAGGTCAATAAAGAATATGCTTTTGCATCAGCAAGGGTATTAAAGGGCGCAAATTTATCAGAGGAAGAAACCGAGCATCAGATCAGGTTCTCAGAGGAATACCGCAAGACCATTGAGCAAATTATTCACCTGCCGGAGATCACCATAGAGCTTGTTGGATTTTGGATATGGGTCACCGGAAATACCTACCCGGTACGCAAGGAGCTAAAGACAGCAGGTCTATTTTTCGCGTCAAAAAAGCAAGCCTGGTATTACCGCAGCGAGGATTATAAAGTTACCAAAGGCGGCAAAAAAACACTCGATGAAATCCGGGACAAATACGGCAGCGAGGTGATCCACTCAGATAAACGCAAAGTGATCAGCTTAGCATAATTCACTAATCAAGCCAAACAAAGTAAATGAATCAGTAAACCAAACCGGGGCGCAGCCGGACAAAGGGCGCACATCAATTATGAAAACATTGAACAAGAAGAGTACGCAGATATTCTGCAAACTCATCGACCGAATGAACGGAGCACAGCATCTAAAAATTCAGAATGAGTCTTTTATGCCGCTCACCATTGAACGAGTGGGTGAAGATATAGATACCCTCTGGGGAAATGGTAGTCTTTATAGCTTATGCCATTATTATGTACAGAACGGTGACCTGATGCAAGACCCTGAAATGTGCTTCATCGTGGTGGACAAAAGGCAGGATGCTACAGCATGGGAGCAGGCAGAAATAAGGCCTTACCTATTTCAGCAGGCTAACCTGGGCATATACCAGGAAAGCATTCTTTTCAAAGGCAACAGGCCAGATAAATACGATCGCAAAATGCAGGCCGACCATACCGTATTTGCCAACCAATGGCTAAGCAATATCGAACAACAGGGCTTTTTAAATGCGCCCGCGCAATAAACTATATATGGATAACAGGCAGCCGCCGGACAAGCGGCTGCATAAAAATTACGACCATGACCAAAGATGAATTAAAGCAAAGCTTCGCAGGGTTATTACAGGTAAATCCCCCATTACAACAGATCAATGCCCTGCTTGATAAAGCTATCGAATGCGGCGCACTGGATATTACCAACGAGCCGGCCGGGGATTTTAGGATGGCAAAAATAATATACTATGCTATCCTCTCTAAAATGGAAGAAGAATGGCGGCCATTTCATGCCGACAACAGGAAGGAAGCCCAAAACCTCCGCCTATTCCTTTGAACAATAACAAGATCAATAAACACTTAAAAATTATTTTATGTCAGCTTATCAATATGCAGCGCCCGGCCTAATGGCCGCATTGCAACACATAGAGAAAACAACAGACAGCAAGATCAACGAGGCTGCAAAATGTCTTTTTGAAATGAACGGCAATACAGAATTACTCATTGAACTGGAAGAAAATGAGCTCGCAGTCGGAGAGTTTGAAACGCTTTTAAATGGTTACCAGTCATTGGAAAGCATCAGTATCACCGAAGGGGAGTCCATGCTAAAAGTAGAGTTGTTCGATGATTACCTACCCATCCACTTTTTTGGAGAATCATTTAGCACACGGGATATGCTGAATATACTGGAAGTGCTTGAAAATAAAATTATTGAATTATCAGAACCTAAATAGAAAGATCATGAAAGCATTAAATAAATTAACCAATGTTGCGAAAGCAAGATTACTGCACCAATTATTTCCAAGTGAGATACCTGCTTTACTTGAATTTATCCAGGGCATGTGCAGATCGATATTAGAGGAGGAAGAAGTAAACCGTAAAAATTGGAACGATGAACGTTTCTCTTTTGATGAATGGTTATCCCTGGCTGGCGAAGTCAACGACCGGATCTATAGGTACGGGTGCCAGAATAACTGGCATTTCTCGTTCCAGTTGTTTTATGATGATGCAGCTTTTGTTACCATTCATTGCCTGATGGTTTATGCCAACATCAGGCAACACGCCAATAAGAAATTCGCTGTAGCTATAGACTTATTATTTAATCCTTAAAACACATATCATGTACCTGACAGATTTGAATGGTAAGCAGATCGAAATAACGGATTTGGAAGCTGCCATAGAGCAGGCCGATGATTACAGGCATTGGCATCATACTGATGTTGCTTATGCCGAATTGGATCGCCGGCTGCAAGCCTACTGGCAACATATCTATGAACAAATATTAACCTTAAAAAATAAACCATGAGCATCTTAGCAGATAAGACAGAAAGAAAAGCCATAGAAATATTGGCGCGATGTGTGTTGCTTTTTGAAGGATTACACTATCTACATATGAGCAATGAAGATTCCTTTGACGCTAAAAGCGCGGAAAACCTTTTGCGCGGCATCATAGAAAGCAGCGGATATAGTATCGTTTACCGGGGAGGTAAACAAGTCATCCGAAAATCGTAAATTAGTTAAACATAAAAAGGAAGAGTTATGCTTGTTATTGGAATAGTCCTGATAGTCCTGGCATTGGGCACCAGGTATTGGTTAGGAAGTAGAAATTTCTACCGGAAGAATGCTTATGGGGTCCAGGAGTTCAGCTCTTATGGACGCAAGGTCGGAACACAATACTTTGAAAGGTTCATGCTGTTCCTCGTCTATTTTACATTTATTATTGGCCTGATATGTATTGTAGTGCATTTTACCTATACGGAAAAGTTCGACAACCCAAGGAGTAACCATACAGAAAAGAGCAGCAGGTAAGGCGTTTTAAAATTCCTGTTAAAAGAAAATCCCAGGCACTCGCTGCGTGGGATTTTCTACCTAAACCTTATCACAATTGTGAAGCTCAAATATAACAGTTTACTTAAAAAGTCAAAATTTATAATCAGTTCCGATGGAACAGATTATGGGAAGGGAAGCGGTACAGCCAGATGCAGGAAAATGAGTTTCATTGATGATAGAAAAGCGGTACTCATTTTCCTGCAACAGGCTGTGAATAATAGTTGTCCGTTACTACTATTTAGCGTTGAGCGACTTCAGCTTTTCATTAAACTCTGTGAGCTCTGCTTTTTGGAGACAATTTCCTGAAAAGGAAGCCAGCTCCTCGATACTTGCCTTTAAGCTGTCTTTCGGCACACTCTCTAATAAATTGAATTGTTCGTCGCTTTTGGCGGATAGCCCCCTATTCAGGATACTGCTTAAGATCAACACATTTTTTCTCGAAAGTTTTACGTCCAACTTTACGATCTCATTCATTCCCGGTGCGCTTAATAACGCGTCCAATACCATCGCTGCATCTTTATTGTCCATAACCTAAAATTTAGTTGTTTATATTTTAGCTAAGGTAAATGCCTTCATGCATTTGACAGGCAGCACTTCAATTTTTGAAGGGCTGGGGACAGATCCATTGTATCACTTTACATTCGTACTTCCGTAAGATTAGTGAGGTTAGAAAAGTGATGTATGGACAATAAAAAACATGGGCTTTCCTGCGAGGAGGTCAAGCAATGGGATATGGTCAACTACCTCTCCCAGTTAGGTTATGAACCGGCAAAAGTGAGGAATACCGATTACTGGTACCTGTCGCCGTTACGAAATGAAAACACACCTTCTTTTAAGGTAAACCGCAAACTGAACCGCTGGTATGACCACGGGTTAGGTAAGGGGGGCAGCCTTGTGGATTTTGGTATCTTATTTTACCAGTGCGATGTAAGTGGATTATTGCAAAAACTGAATACTGGTATTTCTTTTCACCAGCCTATTCATACACCATCGGAACGACCTGTAAAAGAAAGCAGGATCACGATCTTACAGGACTTTGAGATCACCGCAAAGAGCTTGTTGCATTACCTGGAACAAAGAAAGATAGACACAGACATTGCCACCCGTTACTGTCGTGAAGTACGTTACTCGGTTGACGATAAAACCTATTATGCAATAGGGTTTAAAAATGATTCAGGCGGCTATGAATTACGCAATCCTTTCTTCAAAAGCAGCAGTTCACCCAAGGATATTACAGTCATCCGAAGTGGTTTGAACAATAAACATGTCGCTGTTTTTGAAGGCTTTTTTGATTTCCTTTCGTACCTGACAAATTTCAAGGTCTTAGGCACAAATGAATGTGATTTTGTGATCCTGAACTCGGTATCTCAATTTGAAAAAGCGCGCCCCCACATCGAGCAATATCAGAAAGCTTCGCTCTACCTGGATAACGATGTTCCCGGACAAAATTGCAGTGCCTACGCCCTGTCATTAAGCAATATTTATTCGGATGCAAGCAGCCTTTATAAAGGCCACAAAGACCTAAACAATTGGCTCGTCTCAAAAGCAGGCAACAATACCAGGGTGGTACAAAAAAAACGCATCCGCCAGAAAAGGCAGAATGGCCCATATTAGACCGGATAATTATAAGAGCATAGCTGTCAATTGGCTTAACTCCCTAAAAAAGCAGGTAAATGGCTGTCCGTGTGCCATTTGTTAAATGTCCGGTTGTATCACAACCGAAATTTAACCGCCGGTTCACTCCGAAGTCGTGGGCGGGCTGCTTTAGCTGTTTTTGACGATCTGAATACTGTTAAGTGATAACGATTAGTGAGATGGATAAGGAAAACAACAAAACAAAATGGCTGCATATACGCCTTTCAGAAGACGAGTACAACATCATTCATAAGCAGTTCACCAGGACCACCTGCCGAAAACTGAGTGAATATGCACGCAATAAATTGCTGCATAAACACCTGACCACCTACTACCGCAACCAGTCCCTTGATGACTTAATGACAGAGCTGACGCCGATGCGAAAGTCCCTTTTTGCGATCAGTAACAACTTCAACCAGGCCGTCCGAAAACTTAATTCCATGAACCAAAACGACAATGTTTTATACTGGATCAGGCTCTATGAAAAGGACAATAACATTATTCAAAAACTGGTGGGAGACGCTAATAATAATATCCAAAAATTTGCTGAAAAATGGTTGCAAGATTTCACCCGCCCAATCCTTCCCTGACGGACACATTGAACTATAATGAGAAGAAAGTTCAGAAGGGCGTAGCGGAGTTTTTGACCGCCGAAAACTATCCTATAGATAAGGAGAAATTGAACTTTCACCATAAGCTGAACAGGCTGAAGAACCAGGCTGCTTTGAATGAAAATGTAACCCACAACAGCATTCATATCTCCCTAAATTTCGACCCTTCCGAGCAATTGGATAAAGAAAAATTGATTGCCATAGCCAATACCTACATGGATAAGATCGGCTTTGGTGAACAGCCTTATTTAGTGTACCAACATTTTGATGCCGGGCATCCGCATATTCATATTGTGTCTGTAAAGATCAGACCTGATGGGAAGCGAATAGATACACAGAACATCGGTAAGAACCAGTCTGAAAAAGCCCGGAAAGAAATTGAAATAGACTTTGGCCTGGTCAAAGCAGAAGACAGCAAACTAAAGGAAAAGCAGAAGCTGGAGCCTGTCAATGCGCAGAAGGTCCAGTATGGTAAAATGGAGACCAAACGCGCCATTAATAATGTGCTGAGGGCCGTATTGGACACCTATAAATATTCTTCATTGCCGGAATTGAACGCCTTGTTGAAGCTCTATAACGTGATGGCAGACCGGGGGACGGAACGGTCAAAAATGTACCAGGGCAACGGCCTGATGTTCCGGGTACTGGATGAGCATGGCAATAGGGTTGGCGCACCTGTAAAAGCCAGCCAGTTCTTTTTCAAACCGACCTTGAAAAATTTAGAAGAGAAGTTCCAGAAGAACGAACTGCTTAAAAACCCGCTGCGCGTAAGGGTCAAAAATGCCATTGACCTGTCCTTGCTGAAAAGCCCCAGGCAACCCCTTCAGTCCCTGATCAAAAGCCTGGAAAGAGAAGGTATTGCCACGGTTCTCAGGGAGAGTGAAGCAGGCGGCATTTATGGTATCACATATATAGATCATAAGAATAAAGTGGTCTTTAATGGCAGTGATCTGGGTAAACAATATAGTGCTAAGGCCATACAGGAAAGGTGTGGAATAGTAATAACACGGGAGCCAAAAGTCAAGATCGATCAGTCCGAAAATTTACGAGGTCAAAATAACACACACACAGGGCAGTCACCTGATAACACTTCTGCTTCAGGTCATTTGATACCGTCCCTTGCGGATGCTTTGCTACAGCAGGAATATACGGGTGACGCGCTGCCCTTTGAATTAAGAACAAACAAAAAGAAGAAGCGGAAACGCTTATCGAATAATCAATAACAATTAAAAGCTTTTCTGACAGAGAAGCACGGGGAGGGTGAGTTGTGCAGACAGGAGAAAACGAACAGGCGTTAAGGAAGATCCTTGACATGACCAGGCTGATCAGTATGGTCGTATTGGCTTTACATTTTTATTATTTCTGCTACGGGGCGTTCCGGCAATGGCACCTCACGGCTGCCTTGAGCGATAGCCTGATGGCGAATATCAGCAACACAGGATTGTTTAGTAACTTCTATAAATCTAAGTTGATCGCATTAGGATTTTTGGCGATTTCCCTATTAGGATCAAGGGGCAGAAAAGATGAAAAGCAGAATTTAAAGTCTGCCTTTGCATACATTATTACTGGGTTACTTACCTACTTTATCAGCTATCTGATCCTGCTATTGGGATTGCAAATGGTAACGCTTGCTATCCTTTACATGGCAATCACTGTAACAGGTTATATGCTCGTAATGACCGGTGGGGGATTGTTGTCACGAATCATTAAAGACCGGCTTAATAACGACATTTTCAACAACGAAAATGAGACGTTCCCCCAGGAAGAGCGACTACTAGAAAATGAATATTCTATAAATCTTCCCGCACAATATAATTTGAAGGGAAAGGTTCGTAAAAGCTGGATAAATATCATAAATCCTTTTCGCGGGTTGCTTGTAGCCGGTAGTCCAGGAGCAGGCAAATCATACTTCGTAATTCGACATGTAATTACGCAGCATATTCAAAAGGGTTTCTCCATGTTCGTGTATGACTTTAAGTACGATGACCTTTCGACTATCGTTTACAATACCTGGCTGAAGTATAAAAATCAGTATAAAATCCCCCCTGAATTTTATGTAATTAACTTCGATGACCTTAGCCGGAGCCATCGCTGTAATCCTTTGGACCCGGCAGCCATGCTTGACATTACCGATGCAGTAGAATCGGCCAGGACAATTTTAATGGGGCTAAACAGGCAGTGGCATTCGCGTCAAGGGGATTTTTTCGTCGAGAGTCCAATTAATTTTTTAACTGCTATTATTTGGTACTTGAGGAAGTTCCAGGATGGTGAATTTTGCACATTGCCGCATGTCATCGAGCTAATGCAAATGGACTATGAGCGGCTGTTTACCATTTTAAGGACGGAGAGGGAAATTGAAGTTCTAATTAACCCTTTTTTGACCGCCTTCCTTAACGATGTAATGGAGCAACTGGAAGGTCAGATCGGAGCTGCAAAAATAGCAATGGCGAGATTATCTTCTCCCCAGCTTTACTATGTATTAAGCGGCAACGATTTTAATTTAGACATCAACGACCCTGAAAAACCGAAGATCGTTTGCATGGGTAACAACCCTCAGAAGATACAGATATATGGTGCCGTACTGTCGCTATATGTGAATCGCCTGGTTAAGCTTGTGAACAAAAAAGGAAAGCTGAAAAGCAGTCTTATTTTTGATGAATTTCCTACCATTTACCTGAACAATATGGATAGCCTGATCGCTACTGCAAGAAGCAATAAAGTAGCTACTTGCTTAGGTATTCAAGACTTTTCCCAGTTGCGTAAAGACTATGGTCGGGAACAGGCAGACGTAATTATGAATATCGTCGGTAATATTATTTCTGGCCAGGTTACAGGTGATACTGCCAGGCAATTAAGCGAACGTTTCGGTAAGATCATGCAGGACCGTGAAAGTCTTTCTATCAATAGTCAGGATACCTCTATCAGCCGTTCCAAGCAGTTAGAAGCAGCGGTGCCGCCTTCTAAAATATCATCTCTTAGTTCAGGGGAATTTGTGGGTATGGTAGCCGATGATCCGGACAATAAAATTGAGCTGAAGACATTTCATTGCGAGATCATAAACGACAATGAAGCATTGAAAAAAGAACAGGACGCATATAAGCCCATACCGGTTATACGTAAACTCGATAATACAATGGTGCAACGAAATTACTTACAGGTCAAGCAGGATATTGAAGATATTGTTCAGAGCGAAATGGAACGGCTACTGCATGATCCGGCATTAGTGCATTTAGTTATCAGCAAATTACCGCCTTCATAAAATATTCTAAGTTTATTCATGCTATATTTAATAAAATGAATTTATGCAAGAACAGTATTTTGCCCGATTTGTAACTGAAGAAGAATACAAAAAATGTTTAAAGACAAGGAAAGCGCTTGTTTCACACCCTGATCGTTTTTACTTAATGATTGAGCCGATCAGATATTTTGATTCTAAATCTTTTTATGCATATTTCCAATATAAACATCCACACCTTTATGATCTAAAAGAGAGTGATTGGAGCGTGCTCAAAAAAGAAGATTTGAGAACAGTGGTACCCCTAATTGAATATACTCAAAACCATAAACCATTTTATATAACCTTTGAAGGCATTACTTTTTATAAAGTGATGGACATAAGAATTGATAAAAGTCAGCAGTTGGTTTTTACTTTACATCAAAAAGTAGATGACATTTATGTTGAAGTAAATCATGGTTTTATGATAATGCCTTTTGGAAGTAAGTTAGACGTCTTTTTTAAAGAAAATATTCGGGATTATTTAAAAGGTGAAATGAATATTGACATCTATCGTGCAGACGACTTTAATGATAATGATATAATCGTAGATACCATTTATAGAGAAATTGAAAAGGCTGAGTTTATTATTTGTGAGGTCAGTAATTGCAATAAAAACGTATTCTTTGAGATTGGTTATGCTAAGGCCTTGAATAAGGAATTGATTTTTCTGTTACAGCGAGGGATTGAACATAAATTTTTTGATGTAGCCCATATTCGAAGGATAGATTATGATGTTGATAGTGCAATAGAATTGCAAGAACGACTAAAAGACACGATAGAAACAATTCGTGGAAGGAGATAGATGTATTATATGTCATATCTACAATTTATGTTCTTCACTCTGAATGGATACCTTTATTACATCTTCCAATTAGTTATTACCAATTCCTTTAGTCTTTTCTCCCGTTTCATGAAAAAGTCTTTTAAATTATTTAAGTCAATGTCTTTACTATCTGCAAATTCAAATAAACTACCGATACTCAATAATTTAAGAATTCTTTTAACTAAAGTTAAATTATTGAGTTCGATAACCAAGTGTTTGGGAACCATAGTGTAACTACATAAACTTATCAATATTCTATCTTTAAGACCTTTATGTAGTCCGAGCTTTTCACTCTCAAAATCTTCCGCTTTCAAGAGCTGGTATAAAACAAACGAATCTCTTCTCCTTTGAAAATATAAACTTGCAAATTCTATTTCAGGATGTCTGTTATTGTATAAACGGGATAAAATATATTTTGAATTGGAATCAAAACGGGTATAATCATCATTTAAGTATTTTACTTTATACTCGTTAATTTCAGCAGTCAACTTTGATAATAGAATTGACAAATCTGCATTTCTTATTTCTTTTATTTTAAGATAAATTGCATTGCGAATTGAACTATGTGTTATTGGTTCTGCCAATAACATTCTATATGCACCAAATGAATCAATATATTTAACAACTAAGTCAATTTTCTTGTTTATAGTGTCTTCGATATCAGTTTTATGGATTGGTGAAAGAACTAAAGGATAACTCAAGGATGGCGAAACCCCACGATATGATAAGAGTTTGAAACGATGTTCTGGCAAATTGTCAGAGATTTCAAAGTTTCTAAGTTGTAAATATATATCGCTAAAAAAATTGAAATCTGATTTTACAAAGAAATAAAATGAATTGGGATCTTTAATATCGAGAAGTAAGTTTGATTCGCTTTGATCTTTCACCTTGGTATTTTCCTGTGTCCAGCTACTAAATCTTGTACCAATTTTTTCAAAATCTTTATTTTCAGAATCTTTTTCTGAGGTTCGAATTGTCATAGCATATTTAGCCCTAAGCCATGCTTTAAAAAAGTCCTGGTCATCATCAACAGTGTTTAGTAGGCTGATTTTGTTTTTCCAAATACTATCAAGTTCTTTTATTTTAATTTCGTCCTTAACGTTCGATAGCAGGAAGCTTTTTAATAATTCCGTCTGTGTTAAATTCAGACCTCTATCATTCATTGTTTCAAATATGGTATAGGCACTTTCACTTGTTTGGGTTAATATTTCAATAAATACGAGTTTCTCTGTCAGCCAGTTTGTAAAAAGGGGGAATACATTTGGTTCTAATAGACTGGGAGGGAATAATTCGGTAATATCATTATATCTTTCAAGAATTGCTTTACATGATTCATTTTTTAAAATCGAATCATCAAATTCAGTTCCATTATGCAGAAAGTTTAACATTCTATCCCTTTCAGGTATATTCATATTATATGACTGAGTGCCATAATGCTCGGAATATATATAGCCTTCAAACTTATTTTTAATCTTAAGTATATTGTTATATTGATGATTTAAGTAAATCATTATTAAAACGAAAGATGTCAATCTCTGTTGACCATCTACAATGCTATATTCAGAATTGTCAACATAAAGAACAACAGGGCCCATATAGTATTTATCATAATTTGCGACATCTTTTTGCGCATGGGCACTATTCCAATTGGAATTAAAACTTCTTTCCAAATCAACTAATAAATCTTCAATATGGTTTCGCTCCCATTTATATTCTCTTTGAAAATAGCCAACTTTGTAATGCCTTTCAAAAAGAATATCTTTCAAT
>JABDEZ010000035.1 GCA_013286835.1 Bacteroidota bacterium | reverse complement strand
GATAATAGAAGATGATCAACGTTTATCTGAACTAATTAAAAGAGGTTTGGAAGAGCAGGGCTATTCAACTGATGTTGCTTTTGATGGCGACATGGGAAATAAATTGGCATCTGAGAACAATTATGACCTGATAATAACTGACATTATTTTGCCCAAAATAAACGGATTGGATCTATGCAAAAAGATTCGAGCAACAGATATTGACATCCCTATTATTATGTTGACAGCGCTAGGGACTACCGATGATAAGGTAGAAGGTTTTGATGCCGGAGCCAATGACTATTTGGTAAAGCCGTTTGATTTTCGTGAGCTGCATGTACGTATCCGGGCATTATTGAAACGAAGTGGTTCAAACGTAAAAACACAGCATATTTTCAAGTACGCCGATCTTGAAATAAATGACAAAACTAAAATCGTAACCCGCTCGGGCAAAGAGATAAGCCTCACACCTAAAGAACTGAAATTGCTAGAATATATGATGCAAAACAATGAGCGGGTACTATCAAGAACGGAAATAGCGGAAAAGGTCTGGGATACACATTTTGACACTGGCACCAACTTTATTGATGTATATATTAATTATCTGCGAAAAAAAATAGACAAGGATTTCCCGACAAAACTTATCCATACCCGGTCCGGCATGGGCTTCATCTTTAAAGACATTGATGATATGTTCAATATTAAAACTTTGATATACAGCAAGGTTGAAAATAATAAAGCAATACTTAAATAATTGGAAAAAGGTATCCCCTTACTGGAATTCAATTATACATATTTTATTAAATCAACATTTTATAGAATATTAATAAAAGAAAATTATTGAATTATTATCAAGGTGAAGATGCAAGGAATAAATTTCAATCAATTGGAAAAGATATAGATGGTCTGTAATTAGAATGTTTAACGCGATATTGATTCTAAATGTGAGTGTTTTAACATGATCAAAGTATTTTGGAACAATATTTTAATATTCCAGAATGATGCGGCCAAAGACGAATTGGGCATTAACGAGTTTTCGAAGCCTAAACCCCTGCAAGCAGCTTTAGCATCTGGCGCATCATTTATTTCAGGAGGCCTTCTCCCCTTTTTGGTATCCTTGTTTGCCCCAGTTAAAATGATGGTGATCTTGTTGTATGTGTTTGCAATTGCATTTCTTGCTCTTTCAGGTGGAGTTGCTGCCAAAGTAGGTGGCTCAAATATGGTAAGGGGTATAATCCGGATTTGCTTTTGGGGAACTTTAGCAATGGGTGTTACAGCGCTTGTTGGATATTTATTTGGAGTAAAAACAGTTTAAGGATAATTGTGCTCGGTAACTGTTGAAGTTTTTGTTTGAATCAACAATACAAAGGTGGGCAGAAAGGCAGGCGGAGCTGATAAGCGTATTTCCCGATTAGTTGTGATTATTTCCTTTTGTTGAAACTATAGTCAGTTTTATCTAAAAATACAGAGGGTGAAAATTTCCTAGTAGATCATGGTTGGAAGGAGGTTGCGGAAAGCATACTCGCCTGGCTTAGCAAGAATGGACTGTGAGGACAACATATTTATACAATGATTTTAGCAGATATTCATTCACGATTTAAACTATAATTTATGAGCAGTTATCCTATTCGCGATGCCGTTAAAGACCATCTGTTAACGCCGCAAAACGCAGCTTTGATAGTTATTGACTATCAACCTACGCAAATCAACTCTATCAATTCAATGGATAGAAAACAACTGATAGCAAATATCACGGCCACAGCGCTAATAGCTAAGGCCTATAACTTACCTGTTATCTTATCTACAGTTAATGTAAGAACAGGTGCCAATAAAGATACCATTCCGCAACTCAAACAAGTACTGGGAGATATACCTTCTTACGATCGCACCAGTATCAATGCCTGGGAGGACAAAGAATTTC
The DNA here is from genome assembly GCA_013286835.1 of Bacteroidota bacterium. Classification (GTDB taxonomy): domain Bacteria; phylum Bacteroidota; class Bacteroidia; order Chitinophagales; family Chitinophagaceae; genus JABDEZ01. The sequence goes on along the minus strand of JABDEZ010000035.1, from coordinate 22,895 downwards.
AGGAAGCTGTAAAAGCAACAGGCCGCAAAAAACTGTTGATGACCGCACTGTGGACCGAAGCTTGTCTTGCCTTTCCTGCGTTAGATGCACTTAAAGAAGGCTATGAAGTATATCCTGTTGTAGATGCTGTCGGGGGCACTTCACTGCTGGCCCATGAAATGGCCTTGCGCAGGATGGAGCAGGCCGGTGCCATGCTAACATCTAATACCCAGGTATTATGCGAACTGCAAAGAGATTGGAAGAGGATAGAAACAGCGCCGTCGCTTGTAGATATATTTAAACAAACAGGTGTATTTTTAATACTGGAATAATGGATCATAGCCGTCTAGCAGAATATAGCTTAAAATAGGGTACGTTATTAAAACACATGAAACGCTTTTCTACGACTGTCATACTTGAGCCATTCAGAGAACGCCTATTCGCGATCCTTTGGGTAGGCGCATTTATTTCCAACATCGGGACCTGGATGCAAAATGTAGGTGTCGGTTGGTTGGCTGCTACCTTGTCGGCTTCACCACTCGTGATTGCATTGATCCAAGTGGCTTCTTCTGTACCTGCATTGCTTTTCAGTTATCCGGCAGGTGTGATCTCAGACCATGCAGATAGACGCAAATTGCTTATATGGATACAGGTGTATCTTTTCATAGTGGTTTTGATACTGTCTGTTCTTACACAGCTTCGATTACTTGATATTAACTTCCTGATATTATTTACGTTTCTTATCGGCATCGGTTCTGCCTTTACAACACCCATATGGCAAGCCATAACTCCGGAGGTAGTCAGTAAAAACAGGATGAAGCAAGCTGTTACATTGAATGGGGTAAACTTCAATTTAGCACGGGCGATCGGGCCGGCATTAGGCGGCATCATACTGGTTTACGGGGGTATTGAATCTATTTTCCTGTTTAATGCCGTTTCATTTCTCGCACTCGTTATTGGGCTTTACAAATGGAACAACACGTTTTCTGTTTTCAGACCCATTCATTTCCGCAAAACTGCCGTAGAAGGTATCAGGGCAGTACGGAAATCCAAACCATTTCTCCAGGTACTGATCCGGACTATATCGTTCACGGCTTTTGTGAGTATCGTGTTTGCTTTCCTGCCCCAAATGTCAAAATATGTATGGAAGCAAAATAGCGGGCAATATACGTGGCTGTGGGTGAGCCTTGGCATCGGTGCCTTGGCAGGCAGCTATTTATACGGCATACTAAACAGGTTTTTCAGTTCATCTAAAGTAATATTCCTCAGTTGCGAATTGGTTGCAATATGCTTGTTTTTACTTGCCAGAAGCACGAATTTCTACCTGCTTAACGGCATTATGTTTCTTGCCGGTATCGGGTGGATCAACGCAACTTCAACATTAAATGTGTTAGCGCAGCAACTTTCCCTTGATGAATTCAAAGGAAGGTTTTTAGCAGTTAACGTCACGATTTTTCAAGGCTCAATTGCCTTGTCCAGCATCGGATGGGGATATTTGTCTGAGATATATACAACTATCCCGGTAATGAAAGCCGCAGCTATAATTATGGCAATTTTTTCTGCTGTACTGTTATTATTGCCAACGGAAGAGGCAGAGAAAACGGAAGAAAATGCTATAGCCTGCGGAGACCCATTGCTGCAATTTCATTTGAAATAATGTCTTATTCCCAACGCTTTATTTTCCCAGCATATAAGGTCTAATAATTCTTTGGGAAAACGTTGAAAATAAATCTTTCAATCTTTGGTTTATAAAGTTTTTTTTGAAAATTGTTTTTTTTGTTCCAAATTTGCCCTCTCGGATAAGGAAGACAATTTTTAAAAATGAACAACTCTTTTGCAAATAAATATTGGTGGCTTTCACGTTGGCAACTCGTGAACAGCTAATATTATTTGTATAATATTCCTCTCAAAGGGCTTGCTGTTTCAGCAAGCCCTTTTTTCATGCCCAATCCTTAAAAATCACACAAATGAACTTTGCATTTACGGCCAATTATGCCAATTATTTACTTGATACTGAAACACCAATCAGTATCTATTTGAAGATAAGGGAACATTTTAACCAATGTATTTTACTGGAAAATGCACAGGATGGTTTGACTACAAGCAAGCATTCTTACATCTGTTTTGAGCCCGTTGCAGGTATTTCTGTAAAGGATAACAATATGACCTTATCCTATCCAGGGGGTAAAAGAACCACAAAAAAAATCACAGACAACAGATCTGTATTATCAGAAATAATTGGTCACCTGCAGGGGTATGTTATTGATGGGTTACATTATGGCTTTCCCGGTTTGGTTGGCTATATGACCTATGATGCCGTCAGGTATTTTGAAGATGTTGATCTTCCATTCAATGAGTTCTTAAGCATATCGGATATACAATATGATCTGTACCGTTACATGATCGTGATTAACCACGCTAATAACGAACTGCAATTAATAACAGTAAGAGGTATTGATGAAGTATCTGTAAATAACACGGATGTAATGTCTATCATCAACAGTAAACACATTACTGATTATCCTTTCAAAACTACTTCTGATGAAAGGTGTGATTGCAGTAATGATGCATATATTGAAAATGTAAAAAAAGGGAAGGCCTTTTGTAATAAAGGAGATGTTTTCCAGGTTGTTCTATCCAGATCATTTGAAACGGATTTCCTTGGTGATGACCTGAATGTGTATCGTGCTTTAAGATCGGTTAATCCATCTCCGTACATGTTCTATTGCGATTACAACAACTTCCGCTTATTTGGGTCATCTCCTGAAGCTCAATTTAAGATCGTTAACGGAAAAGCAAGCATTCATCCTATTGCAGGTACATATAAACGAACACATGACCAGGCAACCGACCACGCACTGGCGTTGCAATTACAGGAAGATGTAAAAGAAAATGCGGAACATATTATGCTTGTAGACCTGGCAAGAAATGATCTGAGCAAGCATTACAAGAACGTAAACCTTACTGAGTACCGGAAAATAGAGCAGTACTCGCATGTGATGCACATGGTCTCAAAGGTAGAGGGGGAAAAGTTAGTAGTAGACGTGCATCCCTTACAAATACTTGCCGATACTTTTCCGGCAGGAACACTTTCCGGTGCACCTAAGTATAGAGCTATAAATATCATAAAAGAAATTGAATCTACATCAAGAGGATATTACGGAGGGTGCATAGGTTTCATGGGTTTGGATGGTTCTGTAAACAAAGCCATTATGATACGCTCCTTCCTTAGCATGAATAATACCCTTCATTACCGGGCCGGCGCTGGCATTACAGCTGCCTCAGTCCCCAAAAATGAGTTGCAGGAAATAAACAACAAGATCAACGCATTGCGAAAAGCCATAAAACTTGCAAATACATTATAATGGAACTACTGATCATTGATAACTACGACAGCTTTACTTACAACCTTGTTTACCTGGTTAGGGCGATAACAGGAAAGGAACCACAGGTAAAAAGGAATGACCATTTTTTACTGGACAAGATTGCCGGGTATGATAAGATCATACTTTCTCCCGGACCTGGAGTGCCTAAAGATGCAGGCCTGTTAATGCAATTAATCGGGCAATATGCAACCAGTAAAAGTATTTTGGGTGTATGTCTTGGCCATCAGGCTATTGCTTGTCATTATGGTGCTGAACTTGTCAATATGCCTGATGTTGTTCATGGCAAGGAAACCCCTATAAAACAATTGGCAGAAGACATTCTTTTTTCAGAATTACCACAACAATTTAATGCCGGACGCTATCATTCCTGGATCGTAAGCAAAGAAAAATTTCCTGATTGCTTAGAGGTAACTGCCGAAGATGAGTACGGTTCGATCATGGCATTAAGGCATAGGTCGAATGATGTAAAAGGAGTTCAGTTCCATCCAGAAAGCATTATGACAAAGTATGGGAAACAGATCATCACTAACTGGATAAATAGCTAACATGAAAACAGAATTAGCAATGCTCTACAGACATGAAACATTTGACCGTTCAAGAGCAAGAACATCGTTGCTGCATATACTTGACGGAAATGTCAATCCATCAATTATAGCATCCTTCCTTACCGTGTACAACATGCGACAGCCAACTATTGCAGAGCTTCAAGGCTTTACAGATGCATTAATGGAATCCTGCATAGCCGTTGATCTTGATGCGGCAGATGCCATAGATATTGTGGGTACGGGAGGGGATGGGAAAAACACCTTTAACATCTCGACACTTTCTGCTCTTGTTGTTGCAGCAGCAGGTATCAGGGTCATTAAACATGGCAACTATGGTTCAACTTCAGTTTCAGGGTCATCAAATGTTCTTGAAAAAATTGGTTATCAATTCTCTGGGGATAGATCCGTACTAAAACGACAATTGGATGCCACTAATATCTGTTTCCTGCATGCGCCTTTATTTCATCCTTTAATGGGTAGAGTAAAACACATAAGAAAAGACTTGAGTATGCAAACCATATTCAATTTGCTTGGACCGCTTGTCAATCCCGCCGCTCCAGGCAAACAACTATTGGGCGTGAGCCATCATTCCCACATAAGGAAGTATCAATATTTATTGGATGAGACAGATAAGGGATATAGCATTGTTCATGCAATGGATGGGTATGATGAAGTATCATTGACTGGTAGTTTTAAAGTGATCGGACGTAATGGTGCCAAACTCTATTACCCAGAGGATATTGGGATGCAAAAGATACAACCACAATGCATTGAAGCAGGAAACTCGGTAGATGAGGCCGCCACAATATTTCTCAACATACTACAAGGGAGAGGTACCCTTCAGCAAGAAATGGTTGTTATAATAAACAGTGCCTTTGCTATACAATGTGCACACCCTGATAAGGGAATTGATATGTGCATTGATATGGCAAAGACCACACTGTATTCAGGAAAAGCATACCAAACACTAAAAAAATCAATAGCACTATCATGAGTATTCTTCAACAGATCGTACGGCAAAAAAAGGAAGAGGTAAAGCAAAGAAAAATGCTTTATCCCATTAAACTCCTTGAACGTTCAGAGCATTTCAACAGTCCGGTAGTTTCCTTAAAAAGCTACCTGACAAAAAAAGACAAAAGCGGCATCATTGCTGAGATCAAAAGACAGTCCCCATCCAAAGGCATTCTAAACAAGTACGTTTCTGTTGAGCAGACTTCAATTGGCTATATGCAGGCCGGGGCCAGTGCACTATCTGTTCTTACAGATGAACCTTTTTTTGGGGGGATAAATAACGACCTGATAGTAGCAAGGCAATACAATTATTGCCCCATACTTCGTAAGGATTTTATCATTGATGAATACCAGGTTATAGAAGCCCGTGCTATTGGTGCTGATGCCATTCTTTTGATTGCATCTGTTTTAAGTGATGAAGAGATCAGTCATTTAGCAAGTATTGCAAAAAAATTGAACCTTGAAATTATTCTTGAAATCCATACCAAAGAAGAGCTGAATAAACTAAATGACAATATTGATATTGTAGGGGTGAACAACAGAGACTTGACAACTTTTGTCACTGATATTGAAAGGTCAATGGAATTATACGACCATATCCCCAAACAGTTCATCAAAATATCTGAGAGTGGGATACATACACCGGAGATAGCATATAAATTAAAAAAGAAAGGTTTTGACGGGCTCCTTATTGGCGAACAGTTTATGACAAGTAGCCAGCCCGGTCATGCTTGTGCACAATTTATTCAGGAACTAAAACAATTATATGTTAGTGAAGATTTGCGGACTCAGGAATAGAGAGAATATTGAACAGGTTGTTCTATTACAACCAGACTTTATCGGTTTAATATTTTATAAGAGATCCAAACGCTATGTTCATCCTGATCCGATTTTACAAGACTATGTAAGCAGGTTAAACACTGTAAAGAAGATAGGTGTTTTTGTAGATCCATCTTATGAGGAGATAATGTCAGCAATTGCTGATTACGGTCTTGACTTTATACAGTTGCACGGAAATGAAACAATAGCTTTCTGCAATATGGTGAACAAGAATATTCCGGTTATAAAGGCCTTTCATATTGATGAAACATTTAAGTGGCAAACACTAGAGGGATATATCGACACAACTTCTCTTTTCTTATTCGATACATATACGGAAGAATATGGCGGCAGCGGAAAGAAATTCAACTGGGATATCTTGAATAGCTACAAGTATAATCAACATTTTTTTTTGAGTGGTGGAATTGCTTATGAGGATATAGACCTTATAAAAAAGGTCAGTCACCCATACCTGGTTGGTGTAGATATAAATAGTGGTATAGAAGAAAATCCAGGCATAAAAAACATTCACAAAACAAAATACTTTATAAATGAAATACGAAATTGATGAGTTTGGGTACTATGGTGAATTTGGTGGAGCATATATACCTGAATTGCTGTACAACAATTTGTACCAATTAAAAGCAGCATACAAAGAAATTATAACTGATGAGCCTTTTATAGGAATGTTGAATGAATTATTAAACGACTATGTTGGCAGGCCTTCTCCATTGTATCATGCCAAAAGACTGTCAGAATATTATCGGACAAACATCTACCTAAAAAGGGAAGATCTGAACCACACCGGCGCACATAAGATAAACAATACCATCGGCCAAATATTGCTTGCCCAAAGAATGCAAAAGACGAGAATAATAGCAGAGACCGGCGCTGGCCAGCATGGTGTGGCTACCGCTACCGTATGTGCACTGATGGGGCTGGAATGCATTGTGTATATGGGGGCTAAAGATATAGAGCGGCAACATCCTAATGTAGAACGAATGCAATTGCTTGGCGCCCGGGTAGTTGCAGTACATAGTGGTTCTCAAACCCTAAAGGATGCTACCAATGAAGCAATACGAGACTGGATATCACATCCTGATGATACGCATTACATCATAGGGTCTGTTGTTGGACCAGATCCATACCCAGAAATGGTAGCTCATTTCCAAAGCATTATTGGGAAAGAAATAGCTGAGCAGCTGAAAGAAAAAACGGGTAATGAAAAACCTACAGCAATTATTGCTTGTGTAGGTGGTGGCAGTAATGCTATTGGCGCATTTCATCATTTCCTGCCTTATGAAGAAGTAGCATTGTATGGCGTTGAAGGTGGCGGGGATGGTATTTATTCCGGCAGGACAGCAGCTACACTGGTTCAAGGTAAACCGGGGATCATACATGGCAGCAAAACATACCTGATGCAGGATGCTGATGGGCAGATTGAGGAGCCCTACAGCATATCTGCAGGACTAGATTACCCGGGCATTGGCCCATTGCATGCCCATCTGTTTAAGGAAAACAGGGTTCAATATATGCATGCAACGGACACGGAGGCTTTAAGGGCAGCCTATCAACTTATGAAACTGGAAGGTATTATTCCCGCATTGGAATCGGCACATGCTTTTGCCGCATTGGAAAAAATAAAATTCACACTGACAGATAAAGTAGTCGTCAATCTTTCAGGAAGAGGAGATAAAGATCTGACCACATATATAAATCACAAACAACAATGAACAGGATCAAAGGATTATTTCGCAATAAACAGACGGATATATTGACTATATACTTTACTGCAGGCTACCCGGCAGTAGATTCGACCAGGCATATCATACAAGAACTTGATAAGGCAGGGGTGGATATAATAGAAATAGGCATGCCATTCTCTGACCCAATGGCGGATGGTGTTACCATACAGGAAAGCAATCAAACAGCACTGCAAAACGGCATTTCTATTGCCAGGCTTTTTGAACAATTGAAAGACATCAGGGATGTGACCGATAAGCCATTAGTTCTTATGGGCTACTTCAATCCGGTCTTCCAATATGGAGTGAAAGAATTTTGTAGCAAAGCCAGGGAATGTGGTATTGATGGAGTTATCATACCTGATCTGCCCATGCGGGAATACAAGACTATTTATCAACCTTTTTTTGAGGCTAATGATTTAGGCATTTGCTTTTTGATCACTCCCGAAACAACGGAAAAACGGGTTAGAGAAATAGACGAGATAAATACAGGATTTATTTACCTGGTAACAAGCCCTGGAGTAACAGGAAGGCAGGTGCAATTTAAAAATAATCAAGTAGAAGCTTTAACAAGGATCGAACACTTACATCTTAAAAACCCTGTGCTGGCAGGCTTTGGCATCAGTAACAATGAAAGTTACAAGACTGTCTGTAAATATGTGAATGGTGGCATTATCGGTAGCAGTTTTATAAACGCCCTGAATAATAATACACAAAACATATCAGACAATATCCATCAATTCGTACAATCAATGATCTTATGATAATACAATTAGAGAATGACCTTAAGGAACAAGACAGACAAAGCCTCATCAATAAAGTCAAAACAGAAGGCTTTACGATCACAGAAGTAAATACTCAAGTGGGGGCTTACTTAGTCTGCATATCGAAGAATAGTAGTGATATCCGAAAGATAGGTTCACTACCGGGAGTTGTTGATGTACATATTGTATCAGATAGCTATAAACTCGTATCAGCAAAATGGAAGCTGACGCCAAGCAGCATATTATTGGATGATATACAGATAGGGGGCTCTGACTTTACCGTCATGGCGGGGCCATGCGCTATAGAAAATGAAGCCCAGGTGGACTCGATCGCACAGCACCTTGTAGCCAATGGTGTGCGGATAATGCGGGGAGGTGTATTTAAGCCACGGAGCTCTCCCTATTCATTTAAAGGTTTGGGAAAAGAAGGGCTTGTTATGTTTTACAATATCTGCAAACAATATGACCTCAAGATCATATCAGAGGTAATGGAAGCAGATCAGATAGAACAGATGTATAACTTTGTAGATATTTTTCAAGTAGGTGCAAGAAACTCACAAAACTTCAATTTGCTGCATGCACTTGGGAAAACAGATAAACCAGTACTCATTAAACGAGGAACCAGCGGTACTATTGATGAATTACTACAATCTGCCGAATATATATTCTCAAGCGGAAATGAAAAACTCATTTTATGTGAACGTGGGATTAGAACTTTTGAAAATGCTTCCCGAAATACTTTTGATATCAACGCGATACCCATCTTAAAAAAGAAATCCCATTTGCCAGTAATAGCTGATCCATCACATGGTATAGGTATCCGGGAACATGTACCTGCCATAGCACTTGCTGCACTTGCAGCCGGTGCAGATGGCTTAATGTATGAGGTACATGAAAAACCTGAAGAGGCCTTAAGTGATGGACAACAAACACTAAATTTTATTGAATCTACAGACCTTTTAAAAAGAATAAAACAACTATATGATCTCTTGTAAAAACGGGTGTTTAATGATAAAACATTCATAAAAATAGTTGCAAGATTTTAAGTCAAACAGAACATAAAGGTTCATCATATTCTTTAATGATTATCAATATCGAGTTATTGTCCGTGTATATTAATAAATTTACCACTTGAATAATCCATCAATTATTTCATAATGAAAATCAATCGGTCTGAGAGAGAAGCTGTACTATATACATTTTGGGAAAGAACAACAGCCATTCACCCACAACTAAAATCCACTGCATCTATTGACCAATGGAACCATGAAGTTTATCATTTGTCGCAAAGCGGTATAGGGACAGAAGAGGCTTTGACCTACCTATATAAACAAAGACCAACATTCGACGTTTTCTTATTATGGTTGCAAAACCATGCGGTGCGAGGTAATAGCATTACGGAAGTATATGAGGGGAATGTTTTAACAGAAGAAGACTGGGAATTCTGGAATAAAAATGGTTATATCATCGTCAAGAATGCTATACCCACCGAACAATGCGTTGCCGCAAAAACAGCTATATGGGAATACCTCGGAGCAGACCCCACACAGAAAGATAGCTGGTATCAAGACCACGAGGGTAAAAACGGCATGATGCTTCGGTTTTTCCAGCATACTGCACTTGATAAAAATAGAAACGCAACAAAAATCAGAAAGGCTTTCGAGGAGCTATATAACGGAGCAGACATCTATCTTCTGATTGATAAAGTAAGTTTTAACCCACCCGAAACTCAATCATATAAATTTAAAGGAAGCGCGCTTCATTGGGATGTAAGTTTGCAACTACCTATTCCATTTGTGTTGCAAGGGCTATTATATCTTAACGATGTAACAACTGACGACGGAGCTTTTCATTGCGTACCAGGTTTCCATAAAGAAATTGATAACTGGATTTTAAGCTTACCCGAAAATATTAACCTCAGGGAAATTGCAGCTCAGGAATTGAGCCCTATACCGGTGCCTGCTCAGGCAGGGGATTTAATTATCTGGCATCAGGCACTACCTCATTGTGCCACGGCAAATAAAGGCATATCCCCACGCATGGTTCAATACATTACGTATAATCCGGTAAAAAGGGAGACTAGCCCCATTTGGAAATAAAAAGGGATCAAGAAAAAGCGCAGTTGATGACTTGCGGTTGGGATTGGTAGAGCAGACCCCCAAAATGATAATAGACCTGAATATCAGATAATAGTAATTGATGCTAAGATGAACTAGCCTACCCCACTACCCAATCTACGATAGTATTATACAGCTCTGGTTTCCCCATAGCCTGCACCTTTATGTAGTTGTCTGTGTATCCCTCTGAAATGCCGTTGTTGTTCATCCTTTCAAACAAAACTTTTCGCATAGTCCCTATATGCTGTTCTTTAAAGTATTGCAGTTTTTGATAAGAGAGGTTACGTAACACTTTATTCCGCTCGTTGCGGATATGCATGGGCACAATGGGCTTTAGGTCTATAGCCAGTGTGTCGGCCCGCTCAGAGTATGTGAATACGTGAAAATAAGACACATCAATGTTATGTAGAAAATTGAATGTTTCTTTAAAATATTCGTCACTCTCCGTGGGGAAGCCTACTATAACATCTACACCTATACAGCAATGCGGCATCAATTCTTTTATATAAGCAATGCGCTCTGCATATAGTTCGCTGCGATACCTGCGACGCATAAGACCAAGTATATGATTACTTCCACTCTGCAGAGGTATATGAAAATGAGGCATAAACTTCTTTGACCTCGCTACAAACTCAATGATCTCATTAGTAAGCAAATTAGGCTCTATAGAAGATATACGGAATCGTTCTATTCCTTCCACCTCATCCAATGCCTGTACTAAATCGTAAAAAGTAGTAGGCTTTGTTTTACCACCATTATTGCCCTTGCCAAAGTCGCCAAGATTGATGCCGGTAAGTACTATTTCTTTAACACCGGATGCGGCCAATTCTTTTACATTATTCAATACACCTTCAATGCTATCGCTACGACTGTGACCACGTGCCAAGGGAATGGTACAGAATGCACAGTTATAGTCGCATCCATCCTGCACTTTCAGGAAGGTACGGGTACGGTCTGTGAGTGAGTATGAACTATGAAAGCCCTCTACTTCACCTATCTCACACGAGTATATTTGGGCCGTGTCGCTCTTCACCAGGTCTTTGAGGTGCGTAGATAGATTAAACTTCTCAGCTGCGCCCAGTACAAGGTCCACACCTTCTATTTCAGCTATTTCTTTGGGTTTTAATTGTGCATAACACCCTGTTATTACCACCATAGCTTCTGGCGAACGACGCTGTATGCGACGCACCAGCATACGGCATTCTTTATCAGCATTATCCGTAACCGAACAGGTATTTATTACATATACATCAGCATCCTCTTCAAATTCTTTCTTGGTAAACCCATCGGCCTCAAGTGAACGGCTGAGGGCAGACGTTTCTGAAAAATTGAGCTTACAGCCCAGTGTATGAAAAGCTACTGTTTTAGAAAAAGACATAATAATGGCAAAATTAGTTATAACCGCATACACATCAACATATTAAAAACGTATTTTTGATACAAATCTTTTAAAATGAAAAAAACATTAAGTATAATAAGTTTTGCAGGTTTAATATTTGCCATAGGATGCGCAAAGTTAAAAAGCCTTACCACCATAAACATAGACCTCCCCACCTATACCAATCAAATTTACCTGCCTAGTGTATATGATACGCTGACCAGCCATTTTCCTGCAGGTGGTGTTCAGATATCACTCCCCGCACTACCAATTGTTACCAATTCGCAACAATACATATCGACTTACAATACCACAGTAAAAGATATAACTTCCATTTCTGTGAAACAAGCTACCCTGCAAATGGTAAGCCCATCGGGAGCTTATTTCGATTATTTGGATTCTATAAGCATCTATATGTCTGCAACTAACCTGCCTACCGTGCTGTTTGCCAGCAAAACGAATATACCTAAAGGCCAAAACATATTGACACTTGACGTTGCTGCCGACACCGCCTTAAAAAGCTACTTTTTGAAAGATACCATATACATGCAAACGAACGCTCATTTCAATAATGTGCCCCCGGCCAGTTCGGTTGTAGAATCAAAGATCACATTCCACATGGTGGCTAACCCATTGAATTAGTTCAATTGTTTTAGCAGAAAACGTCCGGCAATTTCTTTGCCGGACGTTTTCTATTGAGTGAGACCAGTAGGTTATTTAAAACGGTAACCAATACGGAAAGAGAATTCAACCAATGTGTTTGCCCCATCCAGCACACCACCGGTTTTGTTTATATAAGTACCTCCAAGCCCCAATTCGAGCCCCAAGTATATTTTAGGAGTGGGGTTAATATTCAATGTATTAATAACCATCACTCCCATCATAAACCTATTTTCGCGTGTTTCTGTGGGGTAGTAATAATTATCAAAGTTGGTTTGGCTACCATTTGCAAATACTAAATTTGGTCCTACAGAATATTTTACTTTTCCCTGGCTGCCTGTAGGATATATCTTTATTCCGGGAGCTATATAAAACATAGGATCATAAACCACCCCACTATTATTTTGAGTGCCATTCCCATTATAGGAATTCCCATTTGAATTTACACTCCATGTTAGGTAAACAGGAACATAAAAACTGATGATGCCACCCTTATCCAGTGAACGTTCGTAACTAATACCAAAGCCGATGCCATTGTCTGATAGTTGTAAAGGCGCTATTGCCAAAATATTTGGCTCCATATATGTTTTAGGACGGGCTACTTTTCTTTCTTGCCTTTTTCGCAGCATTTCCTCCCGTATCTCAAGCAATGATGGTCTTCGAGGCATATCGCCCCCATCAAAAGTATCTTCGCTTCCGTTCTGGTATGTTATTCTTTCTATGTCATCCTTGGAAATGGCATAGTCAGGGCCGGTTTGATTATCGAATTTTTTATACTTGATATTTTTGTCACCGACTTCTTTTACTACCACACTTAGCACAGTTCCATCGCGCTTATAAATTTTATCCTGGCTAAATGCAGCAACCGACATGGCTGAAAAGGTTGTAAAAAGAAAGAGGAGCTTCTTAAGGTTCATAATTTGGGTTTGCGTGGACAATAAAATACGAAAGCAGTTATAGCTTCTAGTGCATGTAAATATAATGAAATATTTTTTGGATGAAATTCAATTGACTCTTATAAGTCTGCTAAAAGCGGTAGCCTGTCTGTAAGGAAAAATAATATAACGGCCCCATATCTTGAGGTGTATTACTAGTATTATTGCTAAAAGTGAGGCCAAATCCTGTTTCAAGAGCTATATGAATACGTGACATTACAAGAATATTCAAAGAGTTATTTACAACACAGCCCGTCATAGACCGATTATACCTTGCTCCATCTGTATAAGCAAAGTTATATGTCAACCTCCCGTCTTCGCCTGCGGTAATGGTGCCATTTGCAATGGTATAAGCAAGTCCGAGAGCATATTTAACAACGCCATTACTACCTTTAGGATAGAATTTAATACCCGGCGATACGTAATACATGGGGTCTGTAACAGATTTAGTGTACATAGACTTACCATACTGAATAAGTGTGTCTATTTCTACAGAATATGTATTCTTTGTAAAGTAAATAGGAATGTAAAAGCTCAACACACCTTTTTTACCAAAAAAATGTTCGTAGCCCACACCAAATCCTTTACCTGTTTCTGTAATTACAAATGGAATTATAGAAACCTGATTTCGCTTGAAATTTGAGGCATTGTCAAATCTCGATGATCCAACGTTATTTGAATATGCACTATTCTGACAAGTTGCAGAAAAAGATGCACTGATAAATAATACAAGAATTAAAATCTGCTTAAAGTTCATAAGCATTGAAGTTAATACCTTATCAATATAATACTTATAAACAGAACAATAATAATTTTCTACGCTTAATTGTAAGTGAATACACCGTGCTCGCTCTGAATAACTACCTCTTTCTTATCAGCCAACTCGACATAGCCTGATATTTGCGCAGCTATATTAAAACTTGCGGCTATTTCTATTATGGAGTTTGCTGTAGCTACGTCAGTAAAAATTTCCAGACGTTGCCCCATGTTAAACACCTGGTACATTTCTTTCCAGGTCGTGCCGGCAGATTTTTGTATGAGCTGAAACAGAGGCGGTATTGGCAATAAGTTATTTTTCACTACCCGTAAGGCAGAAGGCAGGTAGTGGAGGCACTTGCTTTGTCCACCACCACTGCAATGTATAATGCCATGTATCTGATCAAAATGGTGATTTAATACCGGCAGTATTACAGGAGCGTATGTGCGCGTAGGCGACAACAGGAGTTTACCTACATTCAGGGGTGTATCTGTACTATCAGAAAGGGAATATGCACCATTATAAACTACCTCTGCTGGCAGGTTGGGGTCAACACTTTCAGGATATTTTTCTGCGTATGTTTTATTCAGTATTTCGTGACGGGCACTGGTGAGGCCATTGCTGCCCATACCGCTGTTGTATTCATCTTCGTAAGTTGCCTGTCCATAACTGGCAAGGCTTACCACTACGTCACCATGTTGCATTTTCTCAGTGGTCACCAGTTTGTCGCGACGCATACGTGCTGCCATAGTGCCATCAACAATTACAGTGCGTACTACATCACCCACATCGGCAGTTTCCCCACCCATGAAATGTACCTCTATTCCGTAATCCTTCAATCTATCGAAGTACGATTGCGTACCATTAATGATCTCAGAGATAACATCGCCCGGAACTAGGTTTTTATTGCGCCCTATGGTAGATGAATAGGTAAACGGCCCGGTAGCGCCCACGCACAGCATATCATCGATATTCATTACTATGGAATCTATAGCAATACCTTTCCACACACTTATATCGCCGGTTTCTTTCCAGTACATATAAGCCAGTATGGATTTTGTACCTGCTCCATCAGCATGCATCAAATTGCAGTATGCATCATCCCCCCCCCAATAGTCGGGATATACTTTACAAAACGCATTAGGATAAAGACCTTTATCCAATTTTGCTACAGCACGATGTACATCTTCTTTCTGGGCCGAAACGCCACGCAAATTATATCTATTGTTATCAGACATTTGGTAGTAGAATAAAATAAAGGCAAGTACAATAATACCTGCAAAAGCAATTACGGGTGAAAATTACTCAAAAAATGAGATTAATTAGCTGTCAATCCATCTCTAGTACCTGATCCATAGCACATATTTTCCAGCTTTTGCTTCCTGTCAGGCCATTCATCATCAATAATGCTGAATATTACAGTGTTGCGATAGCTGCCATCCATGCGTACACGTTCTTTACGCATCAGACCTTCGTACGAAGCGCCTATCTTTAATATAGCAGTACGGCTGCGGATATTTTTTTCGCTGGTGATCAATTGTACACGTACCGTCTTTAAATGTTCAAAACAATAGGTAAGCAGCAATAGCTTGCATTCAGTATTATAACCGGTACCCCAATATTTAGGATCGTACCAAGTCCACCCTATTTCCAGCTTTTTGTGTTGCGGGAATACATTCAGGAAACGGGTTGCGCCAATTACATTACCATTCAATCTATCTATAATCGTAAAAGTATATTGTTCGCCATTTGCCCTGCTTAAGAGGGCAGCTTTCAACTCCAGTAAAAAATGATCAGAATTAGTGCCATCAATAGCCATGTGCTGCCATATCGCTTCTTGCTTTGCAATTTCTAGCAGTGCCGGGAAATGGCTGCTGTCCAATGGCACTAATACTACTTTGTTTCCGGTAAGTGTTATAGGATGCTGTATCCAGTTCATATTATCTTGTTGTATCAGGACCATCAAAAATAGGAATGGTTTGGGAAATACGGTATGTATAAATGTTATTTGCGGTTACATTCACTACTTTTACCATAATGAAATCACAGATGCCTGTTTTGGAATGTGTTCCAAACTTTAGCGAAGGCAGAGATATAAATAAGATAAATGCCATAGCCAATGCTATAAAAAATATAGCCGGGGTAAAACTATTGCACATTGATATTAGCGCTGCTGCCAACCGTACAGTAATGACATTTGCCGGGTCACCAGATGCTGTAGTAAATGCTGCATTTGAAGCTATAAAGAAAGCAGCAGAAGTAATAGATATGCGTGAGCAGGAAGGTGTACATCCCCGCATAGGCGCTACCGATGTTTGTCCGCTGGTGCCGTTAGCAGGCATTACAATGGATGAGGCTGTAGCATATGCAAACCAATTGGGCCAGCGTGTAGGCACCGAGCTGAATATACCGGTTTACCTGTATGAATATGCCGCTACTGCTCCACACCGCCGTGCATTACCCGATATAAGAAAAGGACAGTACGAGGGTATGGCCGCCAAAATGCAAACAGAAGGCTGGACACCCGACTATGGTCCTTCAACGTTTACCCCCGCCTCCGGAGCCACTGTAATTGGCGCCAGAAATGTACTTGTTGCTTTCAACATATCATTGAATACAAAAGAGGTAGCTAAGGCAAATTATATAGCTGAGCGCATACGCGAGCGTGGATTTACTGAAGTAAAAGAAGGCAAGCGCATAAAGCATCCCGGATTGCTTACGCACCTGCGCGCGATAGGTTGGTATATGGCAGATTTTGAATGTGCACAGGTATCTATGAACCTGCTGGACTATCGCGAAACATCGCCACTGCAGGTGTGGGAAGCATGCCGTGCGCTTGCTGCAGAAGTAAACGTAACTTTGGCAGGTAGTGAGTTGATAGGCCTAATGCCTGAACGTTGCCTGCTGGAAGCAGGTTCGTTTACCTACATGGAACAACAGGCCGAAATACCTGAAGATAAAAATATGATCATACACAGCGCTATAGAATTGCTTGGGCTACAAAAGGTAAAACCTTTTGATCCGCAAAAGCACATACTTGAATATGGCCTGCAACACGCCGGACTATTATGAGCCAACGCAACGTACTTTATTACGCATTTTCAGCAGTACGCATTTTCTTATATCCTATTGCCCTATTGTATGGCGCAGTATTGTGGCTACGCAACCGCCTTTATGATACCGGTTTTTTCTCATCGATAGAATTTAGTGTTCCGGTAATAACTGTAGGCAATCTTTCTGTAGGTGGTACCGGCAAAACACCCCATGTAGAATACCTGGTGCGACTGTTGGAATATGAATATAGGGTGGCCACTATGAGTAGGGGCTATAAACGCCACACTCAAGGTTTTATTATAGCGGATGAGAACAGCAATGCACTGAGGATAGGTGATGAGCCTATGCAATACCACCTGAAATTTCCGGACCTTACGGTAAGTGTGGCAGAAGAACGAATGACTGGCATACCCGCACTATTGCAACGTAAACCCTTAATAGATGTGATATTGCTGGATGATGCCTACCAGCATAGATCTGTAAAAGCAGGATTGACCATATTGATCACAGATCACGCACGTCCTTTTTATGATGATTATATTTTACCCCTAGGAAGGTTGCGCGAACAACGAGCTGCATATAAACGCGCCAATGTGATCATAGTGTCCAAATGTCCCCTAGGAATTACAGTGCAGAAGGCACAGGAAATTATAAAAAAGATAAAACCACAACCCCATCAGCAAGTATTTTTTACTGGTATCAAGTATTGTACCCCTTATAATTTTATTACAAAAGAAGAGGTAAATCTAAACAAAAGAAATGCAGTACTGGTATGTTGCATTGCCCGTCCAGAACCACTAGTGGCACATTTGAGGGGTAATATGCAAGACGTACATGTACTTTCTTATCCTGATCATCACTATTTTGTAAGTAAAGATCTTGAAGAAATAAAAACCGCATACGAAAACTGGCAAGTGCCTGGCAAAGTAATTGTAACTACTGAAAAAGATGCAGCACGACTGCACTTGCACTTTGACAAACTGAAAGATTGGGGTATAGAGATAGTGGTGCTACCCATAGAAGTGGCAGTACTATTAGGTGGTAGAAATGAATTTAATGCCACAGTGATACGCTACGTAAGCCAATCGCTGATGGAAAATGATGAATACGGCAATACGCCTGAAGCCCAGGGAATCTATTAAATAGATTGGGTTAAAAATTGATGACGATATAAGAGCGTGAAAAATGAAAAAAGGAAACAATAAGAAAGGAAAGCCAGACAGTGGCAGCAAGGTGACTTATACAGGCAAGCTGGAAGTAACCCGCGGAGGTATGGGCTTTGTAATTGCGGAAGGGCTTGATAAAGATATACTGGTAAAAAGAGAACATTTAAATAATGGGCTAAACGGAGACCAGGTGAATGTAGAAGTAGATAAGCATACCAAACCAGGCCGCCGTATGGAAGGCGTGATAGTGGAAATAGTGCGCCGCAAACAAAATGAATTTAGTGGGCGATTAGATATACACCCTCACTTTGCTTTTTTGATACCAGACAGTGATAAAATGCCGGTTGACATTTACATACCTCTGCACCTGCTTAATGGTGCAAAAAATGGAGACAAAGCTGTTGCCCGAATAGTAGAATGGACCGGCAAGACTAAAAATCCAGTAGGTGAAATAACCAGCTTGCTCACAGACGAAAGTGCAAATGAGGTAGCCATGCAGGGAATACTTATGGAAAATGGGTTCCCGCTTACCTTTCATGATGATGTACTGGAAGACGCAGCAAGGTATGCCGAAGGGGTAGATGAAAAAGAAGCAGCAAAGCGCAGGGACATGCGCGGCACACTTACTATGACCATAGACCCTGTGGATGCAAAAGATTTTGACGACGCCGTATCGTTCAAACCACTTACCAGCGGATGGTACGAGGTAGGTGTGCATATTGCTGATGTAAGCCATTACATACAACCTGGATCAGCCCTAGATACAGAAGCATACAACAGGGCTACAAGTGTGTACCTGCCAGACAGGGTACTCCCCATGCTCCCCGAACGCTTATCTAATGAACTCTGCTCACTGCGACCAGATGAAGACAAATACACATTCTCTACTATATTCCAGATCAATAAAGCCGGTGAAGTAAAAAAAACCTGGATAGGCAAAACCGTAATCAGGTCAACTAAGAGATTTGCGTATGAGGATGTGCAGGAAATAATAGAAACCAGCAATGGTGATCTTAAAAAGGAAGTACTGATACTGAACGAAATGGCGCAAACCTTGCGGGCTGCCCGTTTTAAGAAAGGGGCCATTAACTTCTCATCAACAGAAGTACGTTTTAAACTGGATGAAACAGGGAAGCCTATAGGCATAGTAGTTAAGGAAAGTAAAGCAGCACACCAGCTGATAGAGGAATTTATGTTGCTGGCAAACCGGACGGTAGCTGAATATGTGTCTAACCTCACTTTTGATCATAAGCCAATTCCCTTCCCTTACCGGGTACATGATGTACCTGATGAAGAAAAGCTGAAAGTATTTTCAACATTTGCCGCACGATTTGGGCACAAGCTGGACTTGACCACACCGCAAAACATAGCTGCGTCTTTCAATGCCATGTTGGAAATAGCACGTGGCAAACCGGAACAGCACGTGCTGGAACAATTAGGTATCCGCACCATGTCTAAAGCTGTATATACAACAGATAATATCGGGCACTATGGACTTGGGTTTCATGACTACTGCCATTTCACATCGCCAATACGCCGGTACCCTGATGTGTTGGTGCACCGCATACTGGAAGAGTGCCTGAATAATACAATTCATCCAATAAAACACCTGGAGCGCCAGTGCCGCCATTGCAGCGACCAGGAACGAAGGGCAATGGAAGCAGAGCGTGCAGCCAATAAATACAAACAAGTAGAGTACATGCAGGATTTTGTAGGCGATGAGTTTGAAGCCGTGATCAGTGGAGTTGCCAGCTTTGGGTTCTGGGCAGAGACCGTGGAGCATAAATGTGAAGGCATGGTATCTATGGCAGAGCTTGCCGAATTTGATGACTTTGAACTACTTGAAGGAGAATATGCTTTGCGTGGCCGCCATACAGGAATAAAACTGGGAATAGGCGATAATGTAACCGTGCGTGTGCTTAGCGCCAACCTTGTGAAAAGACAAACCGATTATGCACTGGTACAATTGCCGCAAAAACAGAAAGAGAGTACAGAACTAAAGAAAAAACAACCGGCTCCTAAACCAAAAGCAAAACGGAAAAAGTAAACCACATGCATTCTTTTACTGAACTAACCACTGAATTTGAAAACAGGTTTGTGTCTGCACTGCCCTTTCCTCAGTCTCCAAATACGTTGTACGATCCCTGTCGCTACCTGCTGCAACTGGGTGGCAAAAGGGTACGTCCAGTGCTTTGCCTAATGGCTAATGAGCTAATGGGCGATGTACATGAGGATGCATGGCATGCAGCAGCAGCTATAGAACTCTTACATAATTTCACGCTGATACACGATGATATCATGGATAAGGCCCCACTACGCAGAGGCTTTGCCACTATACATGAAAAATATGGTATGGCTACCGGCATATTGAGTGGCGATGTAATGAGCATATTTGCTTACCAGCAACTAGCATATATCAAGCAGCCGCTTACTGCAGTACTACAATTGTTCAATAAAACTGCGATAGAAGTATGCGAGGGCCAGCAGTATGACATGGACTTTGAACAAAGGGACGATGTAAGCATAGATGAATACCTGCACATGATAACCTTGAAAACATCTGTTTTGCTGGCATGCAGCCTTAAAATGGGCGGCTTACTTGGCGGCGCTACAGAAGGTAATACCGATAGATTGTATTCTTTTGGCAAGAATCTGGGTATTGCTTTCCAGCTGCAAGACGATTACCTTGATGCATTTGGCCATACAGACAAACTTGGCAAACAAAATGGAGGGGATATTAAAGCCAATAAGAAAACCTATTTGTTGCTCAAAGCTATTACCAATGCATCTGCTGAGCAAAAACAGACAATAGAAACCTTACTGGAAAATGATGATGATGATAAAGTGGCATCTATGCTGAACATGTTTACTACAACAAAGGCTGATATACAATGCCGTGAAGCGGTACAACATTATTCAGACCTTGCCTTCAAATGCCTGGAAGATGTTGCTGCCCCCTCAAAAAGGAAGCAGCATTTACACGAACTGGCATCATATCTATTAGAACGCGACAAATAATAATATTCACATTAAATACTCAAGCAACTCTTTATGAAATACTGGCTCGTTAAATCTGAACCGTTCAAATACAGCTGGGACCAGTTTGTGAAAGATGGTAAAACCATGTGGGATGGTGTACGCAACTACACGGCACGCAACAATATGCGAGATATGAAGATAGGAGATCAGGTTTTTTTCTATCACAGCAACGAAGGGCTTGAAATTGTAGGCATTGCAGAGGTTTGCAAAGAAGCGTATCAGGACCCTACAACAGATGACACCAATTGGGTAGTAGTAGAACTGAAACCATTGAAACCACTGAAACGATTTGTAACACTATCTGAAATAAAAGCAGACCCATTCCTGCAGAACATGGCACTTGTAAAACAAGGTCGGTTATCAGTTTCCGGTGTTACTGATGAAGAATATAAGAAAATATTGAAATTAGGTATGGGCAATTAATAAAAAGGTGAGATGTTAACATCTCACCTTTTTATTAATTGCTTCATTGCTTCTCTATTTTGTGTATATATTTTCCGTATTCCTATATCCGCTGGCTGTATTGCTATACCAATCTGTATAAGAAGTTCCATTAGACTGTGCCCAGTCGCCAAAATGCAGATAAGCTTTTGTGATATCAGTTCCCTCTGTTGGATAACTGAATGGTGTAACCGGAATCTCGATAGCGTAAGGCAATCCTGTTTTCGTTACATAGTATAAGTTATTTGCCGGGCTAGAATTGTCATCGGCAGTGCCAAAGTAGCCTGTGTTAGCCAGATCTGTTGGTAAATGCCCCCATAGGTGTATCTCACGTCCCCGATTAGCACCTAATCCATAGTTCCATATAAACGGATTATAACCAGTCAATCCAAATGTGCTTATCGAAGGACCGTTTGTAACATTAAATGTAAATGTGTAACTCTTTGCAGGTGTCTGTGCTACACCAGGCACTGTATTCCACTGTGCCATTTCATCGCGCATATTAGTAAACAGTATAACTACTGCTTTTGTTTGTCCGGCTTCAAGTGTACCTGCAGTTAAACCTGTAACGCTTGAGTTGCTTATTGGAAACTGTACACCAAAACCATTACCCAGACTGCCACCTGTGGCTAATAAGCTATAGTTTGCAGTTACCTGTACTACATTATTAGCAGCATTAGTAACCACATTGTAACGATAAGATATTACCAGATCATTCAAATCAAAATCTCCTTTGGTTGGCCATTGATCTTCAAATGCTGCTGTTGCCATACCACTGCTAGACGGATAGTAGTTGTTGTACGCCCTTGTTGGATCGGTAGGATAAGCATCCAGGTTGTCTGGTACTCCATCTCCATCTGTATCTGTTACGGTTGGGGTGCCATTACCATCGCTGTTGCAACTGGTAACTGGTATATATAAACTATTGCCTGTGGCTGCACCACTTGTCAGGTAAGAACTGCCAATGCTATTGGTACTAGATACCTGCACTGCGCCAGTAATAACCGCCCCTGAATTCTGTATGTTCACAGATCCAGTTATTTTAACTAAAGACGTACTTCCATAACCTTTTACAGTAGTGGCAACGTGCAGAATGGTAGCC
>JABDEZ010000034.1 GCA_013286835.1 Bacteroidota bacterium | reverse complement strand
CAGTTAAGGGTCTTTGTGTGTTGGCCGCTGGAATTGTTGTTGATGATTTCGCCCAAGTGAGAGATGGCAGAGGATACCCTAAGCCAGCGTAGCCTAAAACTCTAAACATTCTTCTTTAATTATATCATTGATCCGTTCTGCAATTACATTTTCTACCACATTCCTGAGTGACGTATTTTTTTTAATTAAAATCTAATATGTTAATATAAATTTTAATATATTGCTTTCGCAAACCGCCCTTATCTATTCATGAATAAAATTGCCAAAATAGTTCTGCTGATAGTCCTGAGTTTCGGGGCTTCTGAAAGCATTGCACAGCAGGCAGACATCAAAAACACTTATCATCAGGCTTATCAGGAACAATTGCGCATGCTGACAGGACAGCAGCACATCGTTTTTAAACGCGCTGTTTTTCTCACGGAGAACGCCTATTATGCCGGAACGCTTAACTATCAGGCATTCTGCCAGGACATATCTAATATCAGTGTTCAGTTAAAAGCCATGATCAAGGCCCGTGGTGTTGAAAAATATAAAACAGCGCCGAACTGGGCTACGTTTTCATTTATGACCGATACTATACCGGCAAATAACTTCAAACCTTTTACGTATGACTTTGACGATTTTACAGGAAGCAAGGACTGGTCAAAGATGTTTGTCACCAAGTTATTAAAAACGCACAGCGGTAATTGCCATTCCCTTCCATACCTGTATAAAATACTTTGCGAGGAAATTGGCGGGACGGCCTACCTGGCTTTTGCCCCCAATCATTGTTACATCAAGCATGTGGGCGAAAACGGACAATGGACTAACGTCGAATTAACCAATCCTAGCTTTCCCCAGGACCAGCAGATCATAAAGGAAATGTATGTTACCGTTGAGGAAATCAAGCAGAATATTTATATGGTGCCGCTTACGCCAAAACAAACAATTGCCAATGCCATGTGTGATCTTGCTGAAGGCTACAAAGCGAAATATGGTTATGATAAATTCTTTTTAACGGTTGTAAGTACCGCACTTAAATATTACCCTAAATCTATGCCCCTGATACAGCATAAAGCAAATTGCCTGCTGACCATGATAAAAACCGAACAAAAGAAACCCCGCCCAGATACACAAGTGCTTTTAGCTGACATCGCCATGCACAAGCAGACCATGAAAGCCATAAATGGTTTAGGCTACAAGGATATGCCTGTTGAACTGTATAAAGAATGGGTAAGATCGGTCGAAAAAGAAAAACAAAAAAGGGGATTAATTAAGTCTGTAAGCAATTAGAAAATATAAACCCAAAATGAAAAAACTGCTATTCATCGCAATTGCCTGTTCCATCACTGCATTGGCCCATGCGCAGGATAACCCTTATGCCATATTTGGCTACAAGGCAAAGCCTCAACCAAAACCAAGCCCTATTGATATATACACTATTACGAATCACGATACCAAATCCAATATCAGGTACATGATCGTGAACCATGAGGAAAAGATCATTAAATTACTGGACGACCGTGATTCAGTGGTCAAAACCATTCCTTATACAGACCAGGACATATTCCGGTGGAATTCTATTGATCCGCACGCGGAAAAATATGCTTCCTACAGCCCTTACAACTATGTTTTTAATAATCCTGTCAAAATGGTTGACGCAAATGGTATGGATGGAGAGGTTTCGGGGACGGGAACTAAGAAAGACCCGTATGTCATCAAGGCGAACTACTATTATGTAAACGGCAGCTTATCTGACAAGGAAGTAAAAGCATTGAATGACGGTGTTTCTTCATATAACAAGATGGGTGGAAAGGACGGTGTAGAGATCAAAAATGCGGACGGCACCAAGTCGTATGTGAAGTATAGTCTGAGCGCATCAGGGGTTAAAGATGTACAGGCAGCGAAAGATGCTGCTTATGGTGATAAGTTCACCGACAAAGGAGGTACTGAAAGATATTTTGGAAATATCGTGAGCGTAGGCGGTTCCGGCTCCGGTAATGACTATGGTTCAGCTACCAACAGGACAGTCAAATTTAATGATGTAATGATCCAGGACGGTATTACCAATAAAGGCATGAGTGAATCAAGTTTATTAGAAGGCATTGCCATTCATGAGATCGGCCATAACCTGGGCGGGGAACATTCTGACGGCACCACTACCATGTCCCAGATCACGACCACGATCATCAACAATACGATCGGCCCGTCAACAACAACGACCAGTTACCCAAGTACCTCGAAAGACTTTACCCGGATCATTTTCGGCAGAAGGGATACCCGGATGCAAGACCCCAATGCAACGGTACTGGAGCCGGGTATTTATACCAAACAAGACCAATAAAAGCCATGAACAGTAAAAGAGTATTTGTTCCTATTTTGATTTTTCTCGTTTGTACGTTTTGCAAGGTGAACGGTCAATCCAATACTTCTTCTGTTGTTGTCGTTCGCGGGTACGTGGTGCGTCAATTGAGCAGGCAGGAAGTAATGAACCGCTTATCTAAAAATAGCAATTCTGTGCCGGTGGATAGTGAGCAAAAGACCTACTTTCTGTCGTTCGGGCCGTCAAGCCTGGATGCAGCCACCGATTCATTAAATGTATTGCACCGTGAGCACATTGTTTTTTTGCCTTCCAAAGAAACGAACGAATTAATAGGCGAATTTTGCAAGGACAAAACCGATTTGGTTACCCATGATTTCCCCGGTTATAAAAACGATGCTGTTTATTTTGAGATTAAAGGTAAAGCTCCCTATTTATATCAGTATTACTACATTGAATGCAAGGCTATAAAAACCGCTATCCCAAATAATTCACACAATGCTTTTGAGCTGAATATCATTTATAGCAATGCAGTAACCGATCTTACCTGCTATTTTATTTTTGATACCGTGATATTACAACCTGTAGATAACATCAACAGTCAAAACATCCAGCCTTTTGATCTTAACAAGAAAATTGCGCCCCACGAATCAGGTCATCAACTGCATGATCACTGATCTGTCTTTAAGCAGGTAAATATTTCATTGATGCCTTGCAATTGAAGGCATATCTTATCAGAATCAATATAGCTGGAGACATAATCAAATGTTTTTTTACATACCTTTGAAATGATAGGGTTTATAGGGGCTGGCTTGTTCTCAGGCTGGCTTTTTTATTGCCATATGCTAACCTCATTTATCGCTGTAGCCATTCTTTAAACGTCTTAGCTCTTTTTTGACTTATAATTATTGGCTCTTTTAGCTTAGGGGTCACATAGAGTTCAAGCTTACCGTGTTCAAGTGGTTCAAAGTGCTGGCAAGCGTTGAAATTAATAATGGTTTGCCTGTTGGCCCGGAAGAACTGTTTATCATTTAACTGTTGCTGTACATCATCAAGGGCTTGTGTGATCACAAAATCCTCTTGTTCAAATGTTCTCACAAAGTTGAAATCACCATTATGAAAAATATAACTAATGGTTTCGACGGGCAACGGAATATTCTTAGCTCCCTTTTGCACCACAAACACTCCTTTACTTTTGCTTTCTTCCTTGCTTACAATGACGGGATTTACCAAGCTTTCCGAGAACTGCCACTGTCTGTAAAAATAAAAGGACAGATAATAAATATTGAGCATCAACAACATTAATACAATGATTGGGTAATCATACCGTAGGTACCAGGTATGCCAGATGTCGTAACCGAATATCTTAAAGTAAATGAATGCTAAAAGGAAAGCGGCTATTGAAGGAAGGAAAAAAGAAAAGAACAATTGTAGTATTGGGCGTCGAATTTTATGTTGCTTCCAGTCGTATTGATTATCAAGCTTCCGTGTTATCCAATAGACAAGGTTAACCAGTAAGAAGGCTATTATAAAGCTATACAACATAGCCCTGTAATAATCCTTGTCAACCAATAAGTGGAAGAAAGTTTCATCTTCCCCGATGACAACAATAATATGAGCTGATATTATTGCGGCAATGATCCGAAAGTATAGATCATTATAGATTATTGGTTTTCCAGTAGCAGGCATTTCTTCAAAACAATTTTATTTGCTCTTGGTTTTTAGAAAATATCAATCCTATAAACATGGCACAACAACCTTTTACAACTCAGGGAGTACAAGCAAAACAAGCAGAACTGTACGCTCTTACCGATAGCGAACTATTAGCCCAATCCAACCAGATCCGCAGTAATTTTCAGTCGTGGATGATTTCAAACTTCTCGCTTGATAGCTTGCAAACAGCTTCACTAAACAGTTTAAACCCTGACTACCTTGACTATACCTCCTTTATGGTTAGCTATGCTACAAAGCATCGTTTGCCTATAAACTGCGATAAGCATAATAAAGAATCGAGCGGAAAACTGCTCCACACGTCAGATACCATTGGCGTGCAATGGGGGCCAAACGGTCTTTCTGTAACAGGCATCCTTCAAATAGATATTACCTATTCCTAAAACCACTTTTGCTGCTTTAGTTTACAACAATTTCACATTGAATAATATATTATTTAACTTTAACATCTATTCATAGAGATAGTTGGTTAGGAGATAAATAGTAGTGGGTATTCAGCGTAATTCGGATATTGGCGCAAAGTCATTAAATATGGGAGATACCCATACTTTTGACGGATTGTTTCGTGCCTATTTCGCCCCGCTCTGCCATTTTGCAGAAAACTTTGTTGCTTCTGACGATGAGGCTAAAGATTTGGTCGAAGACCTTTTTGTAAAACTATGGAAAAAGCAGCAGGTGTTTGATAACGCCCAGCACGCCCAAGCCTATTTATATCGTTGCGCCCGCAATGCCTGCCTTAATTATTTAAAACATGGGCAAAGGCTCACTTTGAAACACGAAATATTGATCGCCGATACCGATACAATTGAAGAAGATTATTTGACGCAAATGATCCGTTCAGAAGTTTGGGGCGAAATATACCGCGCTATAGAAAACCTTCCATCCCAATGCAGCAAGGTGATTACCATGAGTTACATTGACGGTAACAGCAATGAGGAAATTGCCGATGCGCTTAACCTTTCCCTGCAAACCGTGAAGAACCACAAAGTAAGGGGCTTGCATATCCTCAAAGACGCGCTTCCCGGCAATTTGCTCATGCTGTTTATACTGCATGATTTCCTAATGTAAATAATTTAAGGTGGTGATACCTTTTCACCAAACCCGGTGATACATTTAAATCTGCAAGAAATTC
This sequence comes from Bacteroidota bacterium, assembly GCA_013286835.1. Classification (GTDB taxonomy): domain Bacteria; phylum Bacteroidota; class Bacteroidia; order Chitinophagales; family Chitinophagaceae; genus JABDEZ01. The sequence goes on along the minus strand of JABDEZ010000034.1, from coordinate 20,073 downwards.
TTGTTTGCAGCAGATTTGCCAACGAATTTAAACAATCCGAAATTGTGGACCAGGCCGTTGTATCTTATGGTAGCAGGACACAACGTGTCTTAAAAGCGCATATCAAGAATTTTACTGTCAATGCAGACACTTTGTTACTCTTTCTTTGATGTGATTGATTTGTCCGAATAATTGCCTAACCCGTCCTTCCCGCTAAGGGCTAAGGGAGGTACTTTTGCAATATAAAAATCAACGATCAACTAATAACTAAACATAAAATGAAAAGAGATAAAATATTTTATTGGGTCGCAACAAGTTTAGTCGCATTATCGGGATTAATGGCTGGCATCATGTATTTTGTAAATCCCATGATAGTGGGAGAGTTTAAACACTTAGGATTTCCTGATTACTTCAGGGTTGAACTAGGTATAGCCCAATTATTAGGTGCACCGGCGCTTATTTTGCCAATGGTTTCCAATCGTATTAAAGAATGGACATATGCCGGCTTTGCGATCAATTTTATGTCTGCAATAACAGCACATATAGCTGTTGAAGGTGCGTCAGCAGCAATAGCTCCGTTAATATCATTATTGTTGTTAGTTATGTCTTATGTTTGCTTTCATAAGATAAATAGATATAACCTGGTAGTCCGAGATTGAAGAAATTAAAAAACATACCAACCTTAAAGGACGACGATGGATTTAAGGTCATCATGTCTTACTTTGATCCAAAAGAATACAGCAAGAAAAATTTTGTTGATTTTTATATCCATGGACTTTCCGATGATACTTACGAATTAAAAATGCCTTTACCGCCCCATCGGCAGACAAATCATTCAATTATTTTGGTGACCAAGGGCTCTATTGTTGCGGGCGCAGGATTTGACCAATTTACTGTCGGTCAAAACATGATAATTGTTGTACCAGCCGGGCAAATAACAAGTCTCTCTTTTATGTCAGATGATATTGAAGGCTTTTACCTGCATTTCTCTGACGATTATTTATCTCGCAATAAAATTGATCTGTCAGACTGGCTGATCCGCCCCGTCATAAAATTTGACGATGCGGACTCAGAACATTTAATAATGTTACTTAAGCGTATGCAGAAGCTTAACGAAAATGAAGCGAATGCAGACATCATCAAATTATACCTGAGTACTTTTATTGCCGAGATGGAACAGTTATCTGACTTTCGCTTGCGAATTAATTTCCCCGCCCATGACCGGCTTACTATGGAATTTAAAAGGCTCCTTAATTACCATATCACTAAGGATAAGTCAGTAAGCTTTTACGCGTCAGAACTAAACGTTACGCCCAATCATCTGAATAAATCAGTAAAGTTTACCTTAGGTAGATCTGCATCCGCGTTAATCGATGAAATGCTAATCCTGGAAGCTAAAGTTTTAATGCAAAAAAACAATTTATCTATCGGCGAGATCGCTTTCGAAATAGGGATTGACGATGTTTCCTATTTCGGTCGTTTCTTTAAAAAACATACTGGCTTTACTCCAACCGAATATCGAAAAGTGATTGATTTGTCCGAATAGTTGCCTGACCCGTCCTTTCTGTAAAAATATGGACCGGGTACTTTTGCTTCAGTTTAAAATCAGAAAAAATTGAAGCAAAAGTTATTACTGTTCATTGCCCTGTGCATTAGCTTGGGCTCTGTCTTTGCCCAAACTCCGGATAGCATAAGAGCGGCAAATGTCCCGGCACAAGGAGCCCCTATCCCGATCGAGTTATTTGCCGGTAATCAAGGGTTTTCCTTCCAGTTGATCCTAAGCAAACAGTTTTCCCCGACATCGAAGTTTGGCTTCTTTAACGTGACAAGCTTTGCCAGCGGTTATGAGCAGGCCAACCAAACAACTTCTTTCATATCGCAGTCTGGCCTGACTGCCGAAGTATGCAAAGGTATTTCAGTAATGGCCGGCCTCTCAGCTATGGGTTTTCCGAATGAACCCCTGGAAGTCAGGCCAACAGCGGGATTGCAATATTTGGTGTTCAGCAGGGATGTTTCAGTTTTTGTATTGCCGCGATTCGACCTAACCCAAACGTATAATTTTGAGACTCTTGCAGTTTTGGAATACAAACCCATGTTATCAAAAAACTGGGGGATCTATACGAGGGTGGAAGGGCTTTATAACTATAACACAAAGTTGGGATATCATGAAATAACCGAAATTAACCTGCGTCTAGGATTATCTTATAAAAACGTTCAGTTCGGGGTTGGCTCGATCCAGGATTTTTATGGACCAGATTCTTATAATGTCAACAACTTCGGACTATTTATAAAAACAGATCTATTTTAAAAAGGCAAACAAATAAAATTAACTATGAAAAGGAAATTATCTAAAGTACAATCAATAATCGTGTTCACGTTTCTGGTTTCCATTGCCATGTCAGGTACTATGACCTTTGGTTTATTATTAACGAGAACAGGATGGACAGCCGACTTTTTTCAAGTATGGTTTTTTAAATATTTTCTTGTTGAGCTATGGCTCTCAATTCCAACAGGCTTTATCGTCGTACCCTTGATAAAGAAGGCCATTGATAGTATAACCGTTAAATAATAACATCATTATTTTTAGCTTTCGTGAAATCGTTTTACTATTAGGTTTATTTATGAACGAAGATTGGTTACCTAGCAAGTGCGTTTTGGGATATGACTTCTGGAATTATTAATCCACCTTACAATGTTTCACTCCGTTAGATGAAATTGCCTCATTGCCTTGTGTTATTATAATTCACAGTTTAATGAGACTATTTTTTCTCTTTTGATGAGACTTGGCAAATACTAGACGATCCGCAGAATCCGCCAATAGGCACTAAGGCAATGTGATTGGCTATTGGCCAAATTTAGCCACATAGATTTCGGCATTTTTGAAAAACTCAATCGTTACTACAAGTTATTTCAAGCCTGATCCCAGTTCTTTTTTCATTGCATTCCTTGTTGCGCTATCTATTAAGCGTTCGGGAAACAACGAAATAACAAAAGTTTGAATGGCATGAGGCCAATAAGGCATAATACATTTTCGTCCGCAACCTACAATAGTCAATCATACACTTCCGAATGATGTATCGACAAAAAAAGGCTGCAAATGCAGCCCTTTTTTGTCATATAATTTATTGAATTAAGATTGGCTTTCCAAGTATTCCCGGAAGGATAAGGTTTTCCTGCCGAGCAAGCGTTCCAGGTCGCCTGACTGATAGCCGTATTCACCATTATTAATATCCCGCACCCAGTCCAGCACGAAATCTGCCAGGTGCGGCGGGATGCCCTCTTTCAGCAGTGCATCTTTGTATGCTTCTTCAGAAATGGTGGAATAAGGCACGGGCTGTCCTTTTACCTCAGCTAAGGTACCTGCTATATCCCTGAACGACAACGCTTCGCTGCCGCCCAGGGAATAGGATTTATTTTCATGGCCCGGCGTAGTTAAGATAACGGCATGTGCTTCCGCTAATTCGTCGCGGGTGGCCGGCGCCATTTTGCCAAAACCGCCGGGTAAATGAATGCCTTTTTCCAATGCCTTCATCCCGTAATAGAACGGCAGGACTTCGGTAAATGGCGGCTCGAACACGACTGTATAATTTACGCCGGATGCCCGGAGTGTCTGTTCGCTGAAAATATCCGATTCGGTGACTTCCGGCATGACTAACTTAGAGCCTGGTTTCCGCATGATGGACATATATACAATATGCTGAACACCGGCCTGCCTTGCAGCGGTGATCGCATTATAATGTTGTTTAAAACGGTCTGTGAAGGAGTGGGCACTGACCAGCATTACTTTTTCGATGCCCTGGAATGCTGTAAGCAGCGAATCGTAGTCGAAATAGTCGCCTATACGGATTTCAATGCCCAGGGCCAGCAGTTCTTCCGCTTTTTCGGCATTTCTTGCCAGGCCTGCAATACCGTTTGCCGGTACCCCCTTTTTTAATAAATGTTTGATCGTTGCTTTACCGACCACGCCTGTGGCCCCGGTGACTAATATTTTACCCATGATTTCTTAAATAAAAAAATTAAACTAATTCACCCCAGCCACCCGTAACAAAGTGGTTATGCCCGGTGATGTAGGAAGCACGGTCGGAAACCAGGAAGGCAATCGGTTCAGCCAATTCCTCTGCCTTTCCGCCCCGCCCTTGTAGTGGAACTCCCGCAAAAAATTGCGCATCGGTAATACCCATGGCGCCGGTAATGGTATTCCTCACTTCGTCACCGCCGGGTGTAATGATGGGCCCCGGCGTAACCACGTTGACCCGGATACCGGCAGGTGCCAGTTCTTTAGCCAGGTTTTGGGCATAGTTGTTTAAGGCTGCCTTAGCTGCACCGTAATGGGCTAATGGTGTACCGAACGGGATTAATCCGCCCGCAGACACATAAACGATAGCGGCTTTCCCAGCCGCTTTAAGCGCAGGCAGTACCGCATGGGTAATCCGTAAGCCGGCCAGGAAGTTAATATCCAGCGAATCCAGCCATTCTGTTTCCGCGATCTGGTCGATACTGGTTAGCTGCACCCGTGCAGCCCCGGCGCTGTGAATTAAAATATCCAGCCCGTCAAGGATGCTGATGGCTTCCTTAGCCACGGCTTCGGCACCCTCTTTTGTCCGCAGGTCACCCGAAATAAAGATCGCTTTTGCCGGAGTCTCTTCATGACGGGAACGCGCGGTCACGACCACTTTAGCACCCCCGTCTATTAGTCGTTGTGCAGCCGCAGCGCCGATACCCCGTGAACCCCCGGTTACCAGTACCCTTTTACCTGCAAATTCTGTTGAATAATCTTGCATTGTTTTATAATATTAAATGATGTCATCATTGACTCTGCAAAACTGCGGGAAAGCGCAGCCCTAGAAAATAAAGTAGATTACTAAAAGAGCGTGAACTACTTCACGGTATGACAGGGATATTACCTTTTGTTTGGCTTATTTTGATGATCTTTACAGATCAATCCATGCACGATTTTTCCGCCATATTAAAACATATAGAACCGCACATCCAGCTCAGTGAGGAGGATAAAGCTTTGTTCCTGTCGCATCTGAAGCTAAAAAAGGTGAAGCGGAAGCAGTTTGTCGAGCAGCCGGGGTTCGTTTCCAAATATCGCACCTATGTCGTTACCGGTGCGTTAAGGGCTTATTTCATCGGAAATGACAGCCAGGAGCATACGATCTCGCTGGCCGTTGATGACTGGTGGATCGGCGATCCGGGCAGTTTTCTTTTCCAGGAACCGGCAACCTTATTTATAGAAGCCATAGAAGACAGTACGCTCATCCAGTGGAGTTATGAAAGTGAAGCTTTGTTCCTTGAAAAAATACCACAATTCCCCCTGGTAATGATGCAGCGCTGGCAGCATACCGCGGTCATGATACAAAAGCGGGTGATTTCCAACCTCAGCCTGTCGGCAGAAGAACGCTACGAAGAATTTGCCAGCCGCTATCCGGCATTTATCCAACGGGTGCCGCTTTATATTATCGCTTCTTATCTCGGAATGACCCGGGAGTTTCTTTCCAAGATCCGCAATCAAAAAATTAACTCAAAAAACACCGTGCATTAGTCCATGTTCATTCATCTAGCTGCTGATGAATAATGATAGTGTATTAACACCTAAAATAATATTCTCATTGTGATAGGTACTTTTTTGCCATTTGGTTGTATGGGTTATAAATACCGTATAACATGGCACAAAGCAATCGGCTGCAAGCTCAAAGGATCATCTACCTCGTATCGGGCTATATAAACAATACACTGAATTTTGCTGAATTACAGGAGTTGGAATATTGGCGTAAAGAAAATACAGCCAATCAACAGTTGTTCGATGAACTGACAGACACAACAAAGCAACAGCAGGCCCTTCACCGGATGCAGCAATACGATACGGAAGGTAGCCTTGCTAAAGTTAAACAGGCCATACAAACAGGCGAAAAACAAGATAAAATAATTTCAATGCGCTGGCCGAAGGCCCTTGTGGCCGCAGCCACAGTCATACTTGCCAGCGCCGTTATTTTTCTTTATTTCAGGCATGTTCCCAATGAACAAATTGTATCACTTAAACCGCACCCGCAATACATAGCGCCCGGTTCTGACAAAGCGATCCTGACCCTTTCCAATGGCAAAAAAATAACGATCAACCGTCCCGGTAACGGCATTATTGCGACACAGGGCGGCGTACAAATCAGCAATACAACTGACGGTAGCATCATATACACGGCGGCAAACCAATCAACCCAAAATATGATAAAATATAATACCATTCAAACACCCAAAGCAGGTAAATACCAGGTGCAGTTGGCGGATGGAACAAAGGTCTGGCTGAATGCTGCATCATCCCTACATTACCCGCTTGCTTTTAAAGGGAACAGCCGTACAGTTGAACTTACCGGGGAAGCTTATTTTGAAGTAGCTAAAGACAAATCAAAGCCATTTACCGTAATAAGCGGCGGGCAAAAAGTTACCGTTCTTGGAACCCATTTTAATATCAATTCCTATAAGGATGAAGACCATGTAGCAACTACGCTTGTAGAAGGTTCTGTACAGGTATCCTTTGGCAACAAACAAGCCCTGCTTATACCCGGTCAGCAATCCTCATTAAAGAACGGCGAGATCAAAGTTTCTAAAGCGGATATACACCTTGCCATTGCGTGGAAAGACGGCCAGTTAGCATTCCTTAGAACAGACCTGAAAAGTGCTTTGCGCCAAATTTCCAGGTGGTACGACATAGATGTCGAGTATATCGGGAATGTACCTGACTTTACCATATCCGGGGACGTGTCACGGGATGCCGACCTGTCTGCCATGCTGGAGATACTGAAATTATACGACGTTCATTTTATCCAGCAAGGGCGTAAACTTATTATCACGAAATAAACAGTAATCAATCAAATAGTAAACCAATAAACCCGATGCTTATGAAGTAAAAGAAAAGCAGTTAAAAATAAGACAATAGTTAATTAACCCCGATAAAAAAGAGCCGAAAGTGCGACTAACACTTTCGGCAAATTGGGGGAATTACTTCCAACAAACCCTTGAATTGATTTATTAACCCAACCCATCAAAAGTATGAATTTAAAATCATGCCCTCCGCACCCTTTAGGTGAAAAAAAGCGGAGCGTGTTTCACTCAACCCGACTCATCATGCGGCTAATTATGCTACTTACCATATTATCCTGCTTTAAAGTAACTGCCGCGGTCTATGCACAGCAGATCAGCCTCAATGTAAAGGATGCTCCAATTGAAAAAGTATTGGACGAAATAAAAAAACAAAGCGGCTACAGCCTGATTACAAAAGATGACCTGCTTGAAAATGCAAGCAAGGTAACCATCACGATTAAAAATGCCAGTGTTCGCCAGGCCCTCGATGAGTGTTTCAAAAACCAGCCATTCACTTACGAATTAGTAGGCAAAACCATCGTGGTCAAATCCAAACCCCTTAACGAGGAAAATAAGCCAAAAAGATCACCGCCGTTAAGCAGCTCTCTCCATGTTATTGGTAAGGTGATCGATGAAAACGGGAAACCATTACCAGGCGCTACAGTGAAGGTCACAAGCACATCTTTAGTCGCTGCTACGGATAACAACGGAGCATTTACTATAGACAATGTGCCTGAAAAATCAATACTGATGATCAGCTTTATTGGTTATGAAACCAAAGAAATACCTGCAACAGAAAACATGCTTGTTATTTTAGTTCCTGGCACTTCAATACTGGACGCAATACAGGTCATAGGCTATGGCACAACAACCCAACGTTTAAGTACAGGCAACGTATCTTCTGTATCGGCCCAGGTTCTAGAAAACCAGCCTGTCACCAATCCGTTAGAAGCATTGGAAGGCCGCGTTGCTGGCTTACAAATTACGCAGAACTCAGGATTGCCAGGTGATGCAGTTACTGTTCAAATCAGGGGGAGGAACAGCATTGCAGCAAGTAATGACCCTTTGTATATAGTGGACGGAGTACCGTTTACTTCAAGCCAGGTTGAAATACTGAACGGGGGAAATCCTATGAACAGCATTAACCCTGCGGACATCGAATCCATAGATGTATTAAAGGATGCCGATGCTACATCGATTTATGGAAGCCGCGCGGCCAACGGGGTTATTTTAATCACGACAAAAAAAGGGAAGGCTGGCGAAACAAAATTCAATGTAAACGCAAGTACTGGTATCAGTAATGTAAGCAGGCAGGCGACTTTACTAAATACCGCCCAATATTTACAGGTGAGAAGAGATGGCGACGCAAACAGTGCTGTAACGCCCACAGCGGTTAATGATCCCGACCTGCTACAATGGAGCCCAAATGCAGATTTTAACTGGCAAAAATGGTTTATGGGGAATACTGCAAATCATACAGATGCAACCGCCAGCCTGAGCGGTGGTAACCAGCAAACCACCTTTTTACTCAGCGGAACATTCCACAATGAAAGTACAGTTCAATCCTCAGATAACCAGTTCAACAGGTATAACATACATGTCAACCTCGATCATCAATCGTTAGACAAAAAGTTTAAAATTCAATTTAACACGTTTTATCTCGCAAGTAATAACTATCAAAAAGACGGCTCTTTAAACATGTTGTCAGTTGTTACTTCAGTCCCCAATTACCCGGTATATAACCCGGACGGTACTTATAACTGGGCTAATACCAATTATGTGGCACAATCAATGGCCTATAATAAGAGCCAGACACAAAACTTAAACTCTAATCTAAATTTAAGTTACGAGTTAATGCCAGGGCTAAAGTTGAAAGGTAGCCTGGGTTACAACAGGATTGAAAACGGACAAATTGTTGTTTATCCTTCGACTTACAATAACCCGGCATTTGGAATACAAGGGCGCAGTATTTTTACAAATAATTATATCCAGACTTTACTATTTGAACCACAAATATCTTATGATAAGCAAATCTCAAAAGGCAAACTAAGCATATTGGGTGGCGCAACAACGCAGCAGAATCATACACAAGGAACTGATTTTGATGTTTCAGGTTACAGCAGCGATCTGTTATTGGAAAATCCGGGATATGGTAGTTCAATCTATGCAACAGGAACTAATGTTGACTATAAGTACCTTTCTGTATTTGGCAGGGTTACTTACAATTGGGAAGATAAGTATATTATAAACGGCACTTTCCGCAGAGATGGTTCCAGCCGTTTCGGCCCGGACAAAAAATTTGGCGATTTCGGCAGCATAGGGTCAGCATGGATATTTTCAGAAGAAAACCTTATTAAAGACAATCTTAAGTTCTTAAGCTTTGGTAAATTAAGAGGAAGCTGGGGAACTACAGGCAATGACGGCATCGGAGATTATCAATATTTAAGTACCTATACCAGTACGCAGAACTATGGCAGCCAGCCATCAATTATACCTTCAAGAATAGCGAATAATAATTATAGCTGGGAGGTAAATAAGAAACTTGAATTTGCGCTTGATTTAGGGTTTCTAAATAACAATATCCTCTTTAATACAGCTTGGTACAGGAACCGCTCAGGAAATCAATTGGTTGGTTATCCACTGCCATCAACTACTGGATTTTCAAGTTATATCGCAAACCTACCGGCACTGGTTCAAAATAAAGGATGGGAATTTGAATTAAGTACGAGTACCGGAAAAGGTACATTTCAATGGAAGACCTCCTCTAATTTGACGATTCCAAACAACAAGCTATTGCAGTTTGATAACCTTCAGTCATCCACTTACGCAAATAGCCTGGTCGTAGGGCAACCACTTAATATTGTTCAAGGTTATCACTTTTTGAAAGTAGATCCGCAAACCGGCTCGGCGGTGGTACAGGACATAAACAAGGATGGAAATATCGAGGCGGTCTCATCTTATAATAACCAGGGCGGCGATTATATCATCATGGGTAAAACTTCACCCGATTGGTATGGGGGGATGAACAATACATTTATTTATAAAAATTTCCAATTGGACATCTTTATCCAATACGTCAGGCAAAAAGGTTATAATATATATAGTTACAACTACAGCAATTTTGGGTGGCTGTCAAATGGTTGGACTGATTACCTGGGTTATTGGAAAAAACCGGGCGATGTGGTGAGCCTGCCTAAGCCAACCTATAACTATGATCCTTCCGCCCAAAATTTTCAAATGTCTGATGCAGGATTTACGGATGCTTCTTTTTTAAGGTTTAAGAATATTTCATTCTCCTACAATTTCCCATCGGAAATGCTTAAACACTTGAAGATCCACTCCCTTAGACTATACGTGCAGGCACAGAACATGATCACCATTACCAGGTATAAAGGATATGATCCGGAATTAGCAGGCAATCCAGCCCTGAATGTTCCAACGCTGCGCACATTTAATGTTGGATTACAAACATCATTATAGTTATCTGAAAAAATTTACAACACAGACTTAAAAAATGCCGATAAAAATATTTTATGAAACATAGAAAATTATGCCACACTACACAGATAAGTGCAATTGGCAAAAAAGAAAAAATCATATTACTTGCTCTCCTGCTAATGGTTTGTACCATTCAAAGCTGTAAAAAATTTGTAGAGGTAAATAGCTTAAAGGATCAGCTTCTTGCCGGCCAGGTTTTCAGCACCGATGCAACTGCAAATTCTGCTGTAGCAGGTATTTATACGCAAGCCAAAGGACTAATGATTGATTTTGCCGTCAATGGTGGGCTGGCAAGTGATGACCTGGTTGACTATACATCAAGCTTGAGTTTTCAAAATTACCAGCATAATACTATTCCTGCCAATGATGGCGCACTTCCATGGTCACAATTATACAGCGTGATCTATTCGGCTAACGCAGCAATTGAGGGGTTAAGCGGCAATACGTCCGTATCGCAAAAAGCCAAAGCTTACTATACGGGAGAAGCTGAGTTTCTTCGGGCATACTCTTATTTTTACTTGGTTAATTTATTTGGGGACGTTCCCTTAATTGTTTCTACCGATGTAACTAAATCTGCAATTGCGCCACGGGCTGACGCTCATGATGTTTATACCCAGATAATTGCTGACCTCATTGATGCACAAAATAAATTAGGGACAGATTATAGTTATACCGGAGGAGATAAAACCCGTGCTGATAAATGGGTAGCGACCGCTTTACTGGCCCGTGTATATCTTTATCAAAAGGACTGGAAAGATGCAGAAGCACAAGCTACAGCAGTAATTAATTCAGGACAATATTCCTTGCTGGATAATCCGAACGGGATCTTTTTAGCTGATAATAACGAGGCCATTTTACAATGGGCAAGATTCAATGGAGAAGTAAATAGCCTCCCCTCATTTTTTATATTTTCCAATAGCCCCCAAACAGTTTGTTCAGACTTTCTCCTGAATGCATTTGAACCGGGCGACCTGAGAAAAACTACCTGGCTCATGTCTGGTGTGTATTTAAATAATACAATTTATTATCCTTTTAAATTTACCACTACTTCAACTTCAACTACGGAAGATTATACCGTATTGCGATTAGCGGAACAATACCTGATAAGGGCAGAGGCAAGGGTAATGCAAAATAATGTCAGCAATGGCCTATCAGACCTCAACCTTGTACGTCAAAAACATGGCGGTCTTCCGGGATTATCCAATTTAAATCAACAGAATAGTTTGACCGCAATAATGCATGAGCGACAGGTCGATCTATTTACCGAAGAAATGCAACGTTTTTTTGATTTAAAAAGAACAGGCAAAATTGATTCGGTAATGATGGCTGAAAAACCGGCTACCTGGAAGTCAACTGCGGCACTCTATCCGATACCGCTTTCTGATATTCAGCGTGACCCAAATCTTACACAAAATCCCGGCTATTAAACGCTATAGTAATGGGAAAAACAAACAACATAATAATAGCTTTAGCACTGTTCGCATCTAATTCAACCAATGCGTTTGCGCAAGTGAGTGGCCCTATCAAAGCGTTAACAATAGGATCACAATGTCCTGACCTGGAACTCGGCAATATGATCAATTACCAGGTTAAAAATATACACCTGTCCGCATTTAAAGGCAAAATAGTAGTAATTGATTTTTGGGCAACATGGTGTGGTTCCTGTATTGAAGCTTTACCTAAACTGGATAAAATGCAGAAGGAATTTCCTGGAGATATTGTCATTTTACCAGTAACTTATGAAAATACTGATCTGGCAGAGAGTTTTTGGAAAAAGAACTCCAATTTAAATGTGCTGAACCTGCCATCAGTAACCAGGGATACGACGTTGACCCGGTTGTTTCCGCATCGTATGATTCCTCACGAAGTATGGCTTGACAGGAACGGAAAAGTTGTCGCGATCACAGGGACAGAAGATGTAAACGAACAAAATCTTAAGAATGCAATTCAATTTGGCACGATAGCATTAAAGATCAAACAGGATATATTGGAAAAGAACTACCTGAGGCCATTGTATTCCGGATATTTTGGAGATTACAAACCAGATCCCGGCTTAATACAGTACCAGTCTTTACTAACAAAATTTATTGACGGCGCACCCAGCATAGATGCCGTAAACGTAATTTCCAACGGGCTTGTGAAAAGAACGATAACAAATTGTTCCATCACTGGTTTATTTCAAACTGCTGTATTAACAAGAGACTACCTGGTAAATTATAAAGGAGATTTTTCCGAAAAATTGTCTTCCCGCATACGTCTTGAAGTTCGGGATTCCAGCCGTTTTGATTGGCCTGCTCAACCATTGGAAGCATGGCTAAAGAAACCGGATAGTCTTAAATTATTTTCCTATGAACAAATTATTCCTTTTGCAGATTCGGTAAAACTAAATGACTATATGCTTGAGGACCTCAACAGGTATTTTGGACGCATGTTAGGGATCGAAGCCGTGGTTGCTAAGAGAAGGGTAAAATGCTGGGCACTCGTGCGAACAACGGCAACTGACCTGTTGCGTAGTAAGGGTGGCAAACCCCAGATGGAATTAGGACCCAATAATGACTTTGTGAAAGTGCAAAACGAAACGGTCAGGCGGTGGCTTATCCGCATGTTAATGTATCCAATGAATCAAACACCACTACCCGTGGTAAATGAATCTGGGTATAATGATCCAATTGATATGGAAATTCATGCCGATCTAACAGATCCCCGATCTGTTGGAACAGCACTTCAGAAATATGGTCTGGATTTCAAGTTGGTAGAGCGCGACCTGGATATGCTTGTGATCAGGGATAAAAAACAATAAAAGCTAAAACACCTGTCATTCGATTTTGACAGGTGTTTAGTTTAAGACCTTTAGCATGCTATGGTCTAATTTTTAGTGGCAAACACATTGTCAGTACCCTGTTGGTAGCAACAGGCTATACGTGACCCAGAGCAAGATGCAGAATTGACATCGAGGTTCTGTGAATCCGGTACAGACGTACAGTTGTTTGTTTCGCTTGACACACCTGTCTTTACGACTTTCGTGTTTGTCTGGATTGCCATTGTTGTACCTGCTGCAAGTACAAAGGCTGCTACGGCCAGTGAAATTTTGATCTTACTCATAATCAGTGCGATGCTTTTATAATCTCAAAAAGCAACAAAAACTTTTGGTGAAAAAAGCGTTCAACTATTCAATCAATTATTTTAAATCCTGTATTTTATTACTTGACCTTCATATAAAATGACACATGTGTTATTGAAAACTTTAAAAGATTTGAGCTTATTTTTATTGACAGACAAGAGATAAAAGCTCCCCCTGTAACTACCATCGGTTATCGAATATTTATCGATGACTGAATTGTATTCAAAAGCCTGACCATCCTCATTGTCTGCTTTCAATTTAGAAATGACATATAAAAGGCCGTTAGAAACACTGATAAAATAGTTGGCCATTATAGGAGGCTTGGAGTTAGTGACCGATGTGCCTTTTTTCCCTGGTTTTGCGTTGGATAAATTTGTCGTATCTATGGTCGTTGCCCTGTATAGTAAGTTTAAATTTGTATCGAAGCAGGTTATATGATTACTATAGAAATCTACGTAAATCAGCCTGTGCGTGCCCTTGTCGTAATCCAGCATGCCATCATGGGTGAATCCGGCATCATTCAGTTTTTCGGATAAATTATTTTCACGTTGCACATTGTCGTTGTCATAATTAGCCTTGCTAAATAATAAATTCAAGGTGGGCGTATCAATGTCCCTTACGATAAAACTATTACCAGATATTGAAACCCCTTTATTAAATGACGTTGTGTGCGTATCATGTATTTTAAATTCTTGTGTACGCAGATCGGCAACAATTGATTTGCGAACATTTCCACCGAGAATATAAATGTTAGGGTACTCGATCGTGGTAAAAAATAAGGGTGCCAGGTACTTAATAGAAGGCAATGGAATAGTAATGTTTTTTAAACCTGTAAAATTCTTATCGGTAAAAAATAATTCCCCTGGCTGTTTACTATCAAAATAAATACTACCATCTGCTTCGCCGCAAATACTGGTTACATTATCAGCAGGATAATTTATAGCGGCAACCTTAACGGCATCTTTTCGCAAAAAATTTCTTGCAAACCCATTTCTGTGTTCATTGGGATGTTCTATTGTCGCATTAAGCGTCAATAATAGAATGAGGGCGCCTGCTACCAATCCGGAAATTATTACCAACCTTTTTTTCATTACTCAAACCGTTTTAATAGTGTTAGCTGGTATGAACTTGACTTAGCATCATAACCTCCATCCAATAAGATGGCAAGAAATGCACAGATAGTCGCTATTATATTGAAGCGCAAATGTGCATTCCAGGACATTTTACCAAAGATTCCGCCACAACTACATGGAATGAAATAACTGTAGTGAAGCATAGAATAGATATAACCGGTAAACACCAGCATCAGGAAGAAGGAAAGATAAAGACCCAAAAGTCTGGATCGATTCCATATCAGAGCGACAGCAATAAGAATTTCGCCAATTGGTAATAGAACTGATAATGGGTTGGCAAATTTGAAAACATAAGGAGATTGACCCAACTGAAATTTAAAATCCCGGTAGTCGTGCAGTTTCATTAATCCCGCATACAGCCACAACCAAATAAAGCAAAATGTAATAAAGAAGAAAGCAATTTTTCTGATCATGGAAAACAATTTTAAAATTGATTGTCTTTAAAACTTTTCCTGTCTAACATTCTTTGGTGTAAATTTCTTCTCTCCCTCTTGTCTGATGTAAAACTAAACAGAAGCGTGTGCCCATAATGCCCATTAATGTGCTAATTCTGCTCTTGTTTCGTATTTTAAATAGTAAACCGGGGCATGTCCGTAATACTTAGAAAATGCATGAGTAAAACTTGTACGCGTTTTATATCCAATTTGCTTCCATACTTGTTTTATAGGCGATTCCTCGGCGGTCAGCAGTTCCATCGCTTTTTCCATCCTACGTTCAAGAATATAACTGTGTATGGTCTTTTGATAATAAATGGCAAAGTGCCTTCGTAAAGTAGATTTGCCAACATGGAAAGTGTATGCGAGAACATCAATGCTCAAATCCTTTTCAAGATTAGCTTCGATGTAATTTTTAACCGATTCAATTCGCTCTATATCCTTTGTAAATAGAAATAGTTTCATACCGTCTTTATTGCCAATCCTTTATTATCATCGATCAGCTTTCGAGGATGAATGATTTTCATTGCGGCTGTTATCTTCCTGGAAGACTGTTCCAGTTTTGATGATCGTACCGGTATTGGTGCCGATGGTTATGGTAGTCGGGTCGGTTGTGTGGAAACTGGAAGCTCCGGTGTTTTGCTCGAACTTGAACAGTTTATAATGATTGACTGTCAGTGTTGGTTTCTGTGATTTCATAATTGTTCTTTTAAGTTTCTGGTGAAAAGTTAGTCAGTAAATATGCTCATATTAAAACTATTACACGAACAAGGCGATTTGATATGCACACAGTTTTATTCTGTATATTACATTGAAAACACCCCAATCAAAAAAGCGCAATTTGCGGCCTGATTTGAGAACCATATTAGTTCATGCCATTGTTTGGTGCAGCTTCATAGCTTATGAGATTGGTGTGGCCAAAGGCATTGGCAGCACTATTCCCCTGGGCTATTTTGCTTGCTTTTATTTGCTTGGTTTTACTTTGTTCTATTTCAACGCACATGTAGCAAGCCCTGCGGCCGCTAAAAGAAAATATCCGGCAGTATGGGTCTCGTTAGTCTTAATCATCGAATTGGGAGTTTACGATCTCTTGAGTATTGGCATGGATATCTTAGTAACGACTATCCATGCAGGGCGTTTAACAGTTGACATCGATCAAACGGATTTTATCAGGGGAATTTGGCGAGGCGTTTATTATTTAGGCTTAAGCACCGGCTATTTCCTGGGTATGAGAAGTATGGCAAACGCCAGAAAAGCGCACGAGATCCTTCAATTAAAACTGAAAGGTGAACTTAGGGAAGTGGTTCTTGAAAACGCCCATTTACGGGCGCAGATCAATCCACACTTTCTATTTAATACGCTTAGTTTCATTTATAATACTGTTGAAAGTGTATCTGATATTGCGTCAGAATGTATTGACGCGTTATCTGCATCTATGGCATATGCCATGATGCCTCCGCAGCATGATGGTAAAATAGAATTGTATAAGGAGATCGAACAGATCGAAAGGTATATCTACTTGAACCAGCTCCGTTTCAAAAACAGAATCCGTGTTCATATGACCATTAGTCCCGAATGTTATATGGAGCACCTCCGTATTCCGCCATTACTATTAACCCTTGTTGAAAATATATTCAAGCATGGTAATCTTGATGCCCCTGTTCTTATAGCATTTGACTGCCTGGAAAACAACTTCCATTTTCGCACGGAAAATTTAAAGGCTGGCAGCCTGAACACGGAGAGTAATCACATTGGCCTTACCAATGTCAAGTTGCTGTTACAGCATTATTATAATGATGACTGCGAAATCCAGGTAGAGCAACTATCGAACACTTTTATTCTTGACCTAAAATTGAAATTATGAGTTTGCACTGTTACATTATAGATAATGAAGACCATGCTATAGAGCTTTTAACCAAGCACGTGAACAAAACACCTGGTATCGAACTGGCAGGCACTGAAACTGATCCGCTGGTAGCATGGCAAAAGATCAGCACCGGCGAAATAAAGGCGGATATTACATTTATGGATATTGAGATGCCCCAGTTGTCCGGTCTTGAGCTTGGCGCCCTGATCCAGACGCATACCCATATCATATTCACCACCGCATATCCGAATTTTGCGCTACAGTCGTTTGATATTAACGTAATGGACTATCTGGTCAAACCGATCACCTATCAACGGTTTTTAAAAGCGGTTCAGAAAGCTCAAGAGCTGATTTCAAGTACCCCTTCCCATTCCGGCCCGGAAATGGATTATATTTTTGTACAAACGGAGATCAAGGGGAAAAAGATCAAGATTAAAATAGATGATATTTTCCTGGTTGAAAGCGCCCAGAATTATGTCCGGATCATCCTGAAAGACCAAAATCACCTGACATACATCACTCTGAAAGAAATGGAAAATACGCTCCCGCCTGCACTTTTCGTGCGCGTACATCGGTCCTTTCTCATCAACTTGAACAAAGTGGAATCAGTTGAAGGCAGTGTGGTCCATCTGGTAGATGGCACTCCGGTTGCACTGGGCCAGGGATATAAAAAGGATTTTTCACACCGGATCGATGAACATCTTCTTAAAAGTAAAAGGCAAGCTTGATTGATACCTCAATAGAGCGGCCTCCGATTCCAGCAATTTCCAGAAACTATAATAAATAATGAGTTCCTGTTTTTGGCTGTTGTCCACAAACAAACGGTTCAGGTGCATATGTATCAGATCGGCCAATAGTTGCCGCCGTTTTTCTTTCACCATCTCCCTGCTTAAGTCAGCAATGTTATGGGTAGCAGCGATAAAACCCTGCTTTGATTTTTTCAGCGCTTTTAATTCAATCGCCGACAAGTCTGCATGATCGGCAAGGGCAATAGTTAATTCCCTGTATTTTTGCCTGACCTGGGCCCTGTTCGCAGTCTTTCCATGCATGATCGCAGGTGCAAAGCCTTCGTAAAGCTGTTTAAAAAAATCTATACTTTCATCGGTACTCCATTCAAATACATCCAGCATTAAACGAAGGCTTGTAAACACGATCCTGTAATAAAGAAAATCAGATTCGTCACTGGTAATGCTTTCCAGCCAGCTTATGATAAGGGAACTGCTGGCACAAAAGAAGTCTTCACACGCCCCTATCAGTTGCGGGGTATAGCGTTCTAATTCGCGTTCATAAGTATCCAGGTTATAGCCACGGATAATACCGGAAGAAGTCAGTTCTTCAAATACTTTTTCAAACCGGGACAAGGCCATGCCGGTATGTTTAGGCGCAAGCTGTAACCTCATCCTTAAATGGTACTGGGGATCATTGTACCGGACAAAGAACCACTTTTTTATTAACCCTTGTGTTCTTAATATTCTTGTCCCTTTAAGAATGTGCTTCAATAGCACTTCGTTACTTCGGGCAGGATGAACATACAGCTTATAAAAAAGCCACTCGCTTCCTGGTACGAATAATCTTTGTACGTTGGTTTGAGTATTGTTCAGATTGAAAGGAAGCGGATAGCCTCGATAGATGTTCTTTGAATGATATACTGATGCCGAAAATTGGTTCACGAATGGTTTACCCGCTTTATTCCGAACTATGGCACTAAGTTCATGCTCAAAAAGAAATTCCCTGATGGTGATCTTATTTTGTCTTTTAAACTGAGCCGCAAAAAGAGACCTGTCCTCTTCGTTTTCTATATCAAAGATCAGTTGGTTATCATGTTCACTCAGGGAAATATAACGTGGCCACTTCAGGCTTTTTGCAAGCAGTAAGATGATCATAGACTGTTCCTGTACGTCCGTTTTAGCAATTTCGTCAATCGTTGTCTGATGAAGCACCCAGGTCGCTAGCTGCAAAATGGACGAATCGAACACTACCCTTGGGTAATAAGAAAGTCCGGGGAAAAATTGATCCAAATTAAAATTAAGATCACTATGCAGGCCCTGGTGCTGCAGATCACATAGGAACCGGAAAACAGGTAGCTCACTGCGTAAATAATTGAATGCAGAGCTGAGCCGGGGTACGATACGTTTTTGGTGTTTTTTTGACCACAACAGTACTTCATTGTTTTCAATGGAAACCCAGAGGTCGGAAAGTATGATCTTGTTTTCTTCTGACACGACAGAACCGCACAGCACAGGTATTTCATACGCATATAAGCATTCCCTGCGGTCAATATTGGTGGTATGCGGGTCACCTATATGGGCTATTTCCGCTATGATCGCCTCTGGATTGGCGCTTTCCTCATTGATAGCCAGTGCTTTTATCGTTTCATAGACTTCTGCGTTCATGGGCGTGAAGCGGCCTGACAGACTTGTTCCGGTAATACCACCTGCGCTTTCAATCAATATTTGGTCATTTATCACCCGAAATAGAACAGACAAACTATTCGGCAAAAGAACATCAGGTAAAGTCAGTTCAGACAGGTCAGATGGTGTAAGATGGATGATACCGCTGCTGCTTGCTGTATTCCATTTTTGCATGAGCAAGGTGTGAACCCTCGTCCATTTGTTCAGTTTGTCTGGCTGCTGCTCTGTTTCAAAGATGCTGTTTTTTAAAAGGGCGGGACTGTTCCGGCCGAAGGCAAGCCCGGCATACCCTACACCAATTTCCGGGTCCAGCGCTTGTAGTAATGGCACGCATTGCCGGTCATACCTGTTGCAGAATGCGGTCTTAAAATTATTCAGTTCCGCAGGTGCGGATGCAGGGCATAAATGTCGTAAACAATGAATTGCATCTTTAAGTGTTTTTTGATGTATTTCATTAAGACGATCATGATTTAACACTCTTTCCGTATTCACATACAATGAAGTCCCGTCCGTTGGCATGGACAGTGCTTTTATATCTTCCAGTTCCATCCGCCCATCAGGATCACTGAATTTGGTGTTGTTGCCGGTAATATTAAGTTGGGTAACAGGTTGCAGCACCTTTGACTGGATGAGCTCATGGACATAATCGCTGCTTTCAGTTTCAGAGAACTGGAAATCATGAATGATCTTTTCAATGATCTGGCTTGCCGGCAAAGGCATGCTGCAATGATTGAGAACGGCTGTTAAATATTCGCTTTGTCCAATTGCATCG
>JABDEZ010000033.1 GCA_013286835.1 Bacteroidota bacterium | reverse complement strand
AAATTTCACCGACAACTCAAACGGCGCCGATACATGGTCGTGGCATTTTGGCGATGGTGCTACTTCAACTACCCAAAACCCCACACATACCTATGCCAGTGGTGGTACAGATACGGTAACACTTACAGTACACAACAATACCACAGGCTGCAACGATACTTATATCTTAACCATCAATCTGTCATCTGCAACTGTTCCATTCCTGCACGCCACTGATTCTACCACTTGTAAGAATACACCCGTTGTATTCAATACTTCATCTTCCTTTGTATCGTACTTGTGGAATTTTGGTAAAAGTGATATTTGTTGCAGGGCAGGTAGTAAGTGGGGCAGCCGTAAAAGAGGCAGTGGGCCGTGTGCCGGCTGTAACTGCTGTAGTGGCTGTATAAGTGCAGCCTGCGGCCAGCGTATAAGTATAGGTAACGGTATAAGTACCTGCCGTAGTATATGTATGAGACGAGCTGGAACCAGATGTGCCATCGCCGTAATTATAACTGAAAGAAGTGGGTGTAATGTTAGGTGATATAACAGCATTAAAATTGAATGTTGCCGGTGTACATGTGCCAGCAGGAGCAACTGCTGAAACAGTGGCTGATGGTGTACCTATAGTAATATTATTAGTTTTGGTTAGAGAGTCTGTGCAGCCGTTGCTATTGGTAACTACCAATGTAACAGAGTAATTGCCTGTTGCCGAGTAGGTATGTGAAGGGTTTTGAGATGTTGATGTGCTGCCATCGCCAAAGCGCCATGCCCATGTGTTGCCATTTATTGTATTATCCTGGAACTGTACTGTAAAAGGGGTAGTGCAGCTCCATGTGCTGTTAGACGTAAAGTTTACAATTGGTTTTGTAAGTACGGTTACTGTTTGGGTGGTGGAGTCGGCACAGGAGCCCGCACTGCTTACCAGTTTTATTGTGTATGTGCCAGATGCTGTGTAGCTGTGTGTAGGGCTTGTAGCCACGCTGGTGTTACCATCGCCAAACGACCAAAGAGAGTTGACCGTTGCAGGTAACGACTGATTAGTAAAAATAAATGGTGTACCCATGCATGCAGAACTGTTGCTTGCACTGAAAGCGGCAGTGGGATGTGCTATAACAACAAATGCATTTTTTATGGCAGTATCAGCACAGCCATTAGACCCTATGGCGATAAGTGTAACGTTGTAAGTGCCTGTTGCGTTATAGCTATGCGCTGGATTTGTAGAGGTAGATGTTCCGCCATCACCAAAGTTCCAGCTATATGTGGCTGTGGTGGCAGATGTACTGGTAAAGTTGACTGTTGTTGGTGCGTTGCAGGCTATATTGTTGGAAGAAGTAAAGTTGACAATAGGAGAAGGTAATGCCTGTATGTAGGCAGTTTTTACAATGTTTTTGGTGCAGCCCGCTGCATTGGTTACTATCAGGGTTACATTGTAGTTGCCAGATGTAGTATAGGTGTGCGATGGATTGGTTGACGTGCTGGTGGTGCCATCTCCAAAATCCCAAAGGTAGGTTGTAGTACCTGTGCTGTTGGATACAGAGGTGTTTTGAAAATTAATGGTTTTGGGCAGGCAGGTGGATCCAGAATCATCAGCAACGAAATTTGCAAATGGAGGAGCTGATACAGTGATAATGTTAGAGATGGTTTTGGTACTGTTGCCTGAAGCATTTGTTACCATTAATGTTACAGTATAGGTGCCCGCAGTAGTGTAGGTGGTTGACGGGTTTTGGAGTGTAGATGTAGTATTGTTGCCCAGGTTCCAGTACCAGGTGGTGGGGCTACCGGTGCTTTGATCTGTAAACTGCACTACAACGGGTGCGCAACCGCTTGTATTATTAGCAGTAAAATTGGCTACAGG
Organism: Bacteroidota bacterium; assembly: GCA_013286835.1. GTDB lineage: Bacteria > Bacteroidota > Bacteroidia > Chitinophagales > Chitinophagaceae > JABDEZ01. The sequence goes on along the minus strand of JABDEZ010000033.1, from coordinate 24,178 downwards.
CTGTGCCATTAGCAGACACGGTGTGGTGCCAAATACAACTATACACAATAAGGCGTATAGAATTCTATTCATACACTGATAATTTGTCTTTTTCTCTCTTATAAAAGGGTTAGGGATTCATATTTACCCCTTCTAAAGAGGTAAGGAGGCTCTTTATCCTGCAATGTGTGACAAAAGTACATGATCAGATTTGACATTTGTATTGGTCTGATGGATAATGAGTACAATATCGCACGATTTCACATTGTCATAATAGAGCCATAGGTTTATAGCTATTAAAGTTAATCATTCGCTTTTGAATAATTATAGGAATTAGGGTTTCATAATTTTGTTATAAACTCTTCTGTTAATTAAGTTTAGTTACCAGATAGCCATTTTCTGAAATCGTGTACTTTTTCGCGACTTATAAATATTTTATTGTCGGTACAATTTTTTAATTCCAATTTCAATTTGCCGTTAAAATGATTGCTAATCTTTTGTATGGAATTAAAGGGAGAAATGTATTGACGATTAAGTCTGAAAAACATATGGGGATCTAATTCGTTTTCTAATCCATCAAGTGAATTATCGATAATATATTTTTCGCCGTTTACAGTGTAAAGGAAAACAAGACGGTCATCAGCACGTAAATAACATACCTGCTCTATGGCGATTATGCGTAACTCATCCCTATACTTTACTATAAAGCGGGATAGGTATCTATTGCTCACCTGCTCAAGCAATTTATACAAGTGCTCATTTGAAATAGCCGGGTTGCTTTTAAGTGAGTAGTATTTTGTAAAAGCAGCTTTCAATTCAGCTTCGTCAACAGGTTTTAAAAGGTAGTCAATGCTGTTCAGTTTAAATGCCTTCAAGGTATATTCATCGTAGGCAGTGATAAAAATGACAGGCACATTTACTTTTACCTTTGCAAAAACATCAAGACTAATGCCATCTGCAAGTTGTATATCTGCCAGTATCAGATCAGGATGTGGATGAACAGATAACCAATTGCATGTTTTACGCACGGTTTCTATTGTGGCAATAATATTTGCCGTTGGGTCTATCCGTTGTACCATCTGCACTAACTGTGCAGCAGCTTCGCGTTCGTCCTCAAGTATAAGAATGTTCATGGTTATAGTAGTGGGATATTTACAGTAAAGAGATCATGTTGTCTGTCAATAGTGACAGGCACGTTACTTACACTTTTATACCTGTTTACAACATTTGTCAGACCTATGCCTGTCGATTCTTCCATGATCTTTTTAGGTTGCAATGTGTTCCTGATTACAAGCATATTTTCTTCATTATAAATGTCCACGGTTAGAGGATGTTCTTCAGAAATTTCATTGTGTTTTATAGCATTTTCAACAAGCATCAGCAAAGACTGTGTTACTACGTGCGATTGTCTTGCAGCTTTGTCAATGTTGATGTTTACGATCAGCTTTTCATCATACCGCTGTTTATTGATGAAGATATAGGATTCAACGATCTTAATTTCTATGTCTAATAAAACAGTGTTTTCAGAAACATGACTTAAGGAATAGCGGAAGACGCGTGACATTTGCTGCACAAAAAGGACTGCTACATCGGGCTTGGAGGGTATTATAGAACTGAGCGTATTTAATGAGTTGAACAGGAAGTGTGGATTTACCTGCGTTTTAAGTAATTCATATTGGCCACGTACCATTTCCTCGCGCATTCTTGCATTGTCCTCTGTGCTTATTTTCCATTGCTTTATAAACTCAGAACTGTAGGCCATCAGGGTGAAAATGAGTGTGAACAATACCATGAATGTGCTGTTCATCAGGTAGTCGCTAAGGGAATTGCTCCAATGAAAAAGCACTGCCATAAAACCCATCATGCCCGTCATCAGCGCACTGCCAAATATAATAGAGATACAAACGATGAACAGGAATAAATAGAAAGTATGTTGCTTCCAGTATTCCCAGCCTTTGTACTTGAGCAGCTTTACCAGGAACAGTTCATTGAACAGAACGTAAGTGAGCCAACTCAATGTGGCTGCCGATAGTGTGAAGAATACACTCGGTCGCCAGTCGCCACCGCTTGCATAGTAACTCCAGTTGTTAGTGAGATTAATAGCCAGTACCACAGGGTAAGCGATGGCCATGACAAGAAAGTGTTTTTTTAGCTTTGATAATACGCTATTAGATTGTTGCATGATCGTTGTTTTATACACACAAAGTTTATAGTAAAGTATAACCTGTACAAGGCAATTCGGGTGAAGCGAAGAATGTGCGTCATGAAGTGTAGGTAGCGTTAATAGAATAGCTTAAAATACAAAAAGCCGCGCAATGCACGGCTTTAAAAGTTAAGAGCGGAAGACGAGATTCGGACTCGCGACCCTCAGCTTGGGAAGCTGATGCTCTACCAGCTGAGCTACTTCCGCTTTTTATTTTTTGGAGGTCTAAAGGTAATCAGATTCTTTAAATTTCAAGCTCAGAAAAAGCTGTAGTACCATTTCGTGCAAATGTTTATTTGCAAACATGTGAATTATATAACAAACTCTAAAAATTGTGTAATGATCCAGCTAATGATATTCAATTTTATACTGTGATTTAGTGGCTGAATGTTATGATATATGAGTTCTACACTTTTGTTCCTGAATATTAGGTAAATTACATGGTACAAGCGACCGTTTGATGAATATATGAGGGGAAAATAGCGATAGCGGCTTGTTGAAATCATAATTGATCGGATCTAACCATAATTTATATTCAAACACCATGGCAAACAAAAAGAAAGAAGTTACTTCGAAGAAAGAAACAGCTTCAAAGAAAGAGAAAAAGGCTACCCAGCCTGAAGTTAATGCTGCATATCAGCAAACTATTGACAACCATAAGCAGGCAGCGGCACATCATATTGAAGCGGCAAAGCATCATATTGAAGCTGCTGAACAATACGGAAAGGGTAATCATGAAAAAGCAGCGCACAGCAGCATTCTTGCTTACGGGCACCATACAATTGCGGGTGAGTTCATTAGCGATGATGCTAAACACCATGCGCAGACACTAAAACAGACCAACTACGGTTCTTAATATACTAAGTAAGGATTTAATGGCTAACTCAAAACTTTGAGTTAGCCATTATTGTTTATTGCTTTACTGTTGTTTTTATAGGGTCTTTCTTTATGTAGTCGCGATAGTTATAGCGTATCCACATCTTCAATTCCAGGTCTGTAGCAGCACGGGCAAATTTATAGTCCATAGGATAGGCATTCATAAAGATAGCTAGGGTGTCCCCTATATATCCGGTGAGGGATGTTACGAGCTCGGGAGTGTACCGCAGATCTATGTAACGGCTCTCTTCAGACTGCTGATATTCTTTCAGGAATTTTTTTCTCTTCTTCTCACCTTTAGATGCTTTTTGCACCAGCGACCCAATAAGGCCATCTACGCCAACACCGCTACCGGTAGTTACAAATTTGGCCTTAACGGTTTGTTTGTCCAGTTCCTTGGCATATTCCTTCCGCCTTTTTATGGAGTCTATCTGGTAAGGCGTATAATCGGGGTGTATGGTAAAAGAATCCAGCATGAAATTCTCGGGCAGCATGGCTACATGCATCTCCGCAAGTACCAGCGATGCCGGGGTTATGTTGGTAACGGTTTTATACCCCACAAAGGAAATACGTATGGGGTCGCCGCTTTTCGCCGGGATGTGGAATGTACCATTCTGGTCTGTGTAGGTAGAAATCATAGTTGTCATATCTGTAACCCCGGCTGCAAACAGGGACTTGCCGGTTATTTCATCGGTAACCACGCCTTCAAGGTTTTGGCAGCGCGCAGTAAATGAGATGAACAGCAGGGATATGAATAGTGAAAAACGCAAGCGGACTATGTAAATTTAAAATCCATGCAAGTTAAGCATGGATTTATAGTAAACAGCTATTCAGATAAGAGTCAGAGCTGTGAATGCTGTTAATATTTATATAATATTTATTCTCATTGTGTCTGTTTGCATAACGTAAATACCCTGATGTTATGCTAATTAAAGGCTGGATGGGCGGGGAAGTTAATGAGAATTGTTTTTACTTTGCGTCAAAATATATAGCTAATGTCGAGTGCCATATTCTACCAGCGCATACAAAAAGAACTGCAGGAAATAAAAGATGCGGGATTGTTCAAGCAGGAACGCATTATAGCTTCTCCACAAGGGGCTGAAATAACAGTAAACGGTCGCAAAGTGCTTAATTTTTGTGCTAATAACTACCTGGGCTTATCATCGCACCCTAAAGTTATTGAGGCTGCCCACAAAGCTATTGACGACCGTGGCTATGGTATGAGCAGTGTACGTTTTATATGTGGTACGCAGGATATACACAAGGAACTGGAAGCAAAAATAGCTACCTTTCTGGGTACTGAAGATACTATACTTTATGTAGCTTGTTTTGATGCCAATGGTGGCGTGTTTGAACCATTGCTGGGTGAAGACGATGCTATAATAAGCGATGAACTGAACCATGCCTCTATAATAGATGGTGTGCGCCTTACCAAAAGCCGCCGTGCACGGTACAAGCACAACGATATGGCTGACCTGGAAGCGCAGCTGATAGCTAATGCAGATGCACGTACGCGCATCATAGTTACAGACTCGGTGTTTAGCATGGATGGTACTATAGCCCAACTGGATAAAATATGCGACCTGGCCGATAAATATGAAGCGCTGGTAATGATAGATGAAAGCCATAGCAGTGGCTTTATGGGTAAAACAGGGCGTGGTGTACATGAGCTGTGTGGGGTAATGGGCCGTATTGATATTATTACTGGTACACTAGGGAAGGCTCTTGGTGGTGCATCGGGTGGTTTCACCAGTGGTAAGAAGGAAATTATTGAAATGCTGCGCCAGCGTAGCCGTCCATATTTGTTCAGCAACACAGTAGCGCCTGCAGTAGTTGGCGCATCTATAGCTGTATTGGATTTGTTGAGTGAAACTACAGAGCTGCGCGACAGGCTGGAGGAGAACACCACCTATTTCCGCAAACAAATGACCGATGCCGGATTTGAAATAAAGCCCGGTACCCATGCTATTGCACCGCTGATGTTGTACGATGCGGTAGTTGCACAGCAATTTGCTGCAAAACTATTGGATGAGGGTATTTATGTCATCGGGTTCTTCTACCCGGTAGTGCCTAAAGGACAGGCACGCATCCGTGTACAGATATCAGCAGGTCACGACCGCCAGCAACTGGATAAAGCTATCGCTGCATTCACCAAGGTGGGTAAGGAACTGGGAGTGATCAAATAAGATTGGTTTATCGAATTTATATAAGTAGGGGCTGAAATTTCAGCCCCTACTGCTTTGCAAAAATGTAGCGGACATCCTGGTTGTCATATTGAAAACCCAGGCTATCAAAAGAATGGCTGAATGGGGGTGACTGGTTGCCATTGCTGAATACGCCAAGGTGGTTGCTGCCTAATGCAACATCGCCATACAGTGTTTTGTCAGAGCCATTATGGGTAAACGCACAATAGTTATTTATACCTACTGTATCTGTAAAATTCATCACGAAATTTTTGTTGAAAACCATGGTCATATTTTTTGCTGTAGCCGATATGCTACCCCATGCAGATACCCACGTGGAACCACTATTTTTATAGGCATTAACCACCTTCCATGTTGTTGAGGGCTGGTTGCCGTTGAGCAATATAAGTCGGTCGGTGCTTACATCGCTCATATCAGGACGTAATGTATAGGCTTGCCCATTATTAACTGCCGGTTCATACAATACGGATTGTGGTCTTGAGGTATTGGTAAAATTGCTATAAAACCAATTGGTGTAGTAATAAGAGCTACTGTAGCAATCCAGATAAAACGTTCCAAAGGTTTTAATGGTACGTGGCAAACTTGCCCCGTTATTCAGCTGCACACTTGTTATCTTATTGGTGCTTTTGACATAATCATCGGCCGATCCATATACGTCAATAGTTATAGAGGTGTCCGACTCGTTCACGAAGGTAGCCACCATTAACGTATCTAATGGCGCAGGAACAGGGGGAGGAGTGTAGTTGCTACTACTGCTGCTCTTGGCGCAGCCTAAGCTTATGGTACAGGCAATAGCCGTTACGATATATAAATGTATAGGTTTCATTGTTTATAAGGTGTTCATTAAAGTTAATGATTATACCAGTGATTATAAATAAATTATAGCTCAAAATTGGCCATTAGAATGTATAAGCACTTTATTGCTATGTGGCTATCTATAGGGATGCGGTATTGTGTTAACTTTGCAGCAAATTTTTGAGATAAGTGGCCGATGTAATACAACTTTTGTCAGATCAGATAGCCAACCAGATAGCAGCTGGTGAGGTGGTGCAGCGCCCGGCATCAGCCGTTAAAGAATTGTTGGAGAATGCCGTTGACGCTGGTGCTACTGAGATACAACTGGTGATAAAAGACGCGGGTAAGGAATTGATGCAAGTGATAGACAATGGTGCAGGCATGAGTCCTACTGATGCCCGTATGAGCTTTGAACGTCATGCCACATCCAAGATCAGAAATATAAATGACTTGTTTACTATACGCACCATGGGCTTCAGGGGCGAGGCCCTGGCATCTATTGCAGCGGTGGCGCAAGTAGAGATGAAGACCCGCCAGCCCGCGAGTGAAGTAGGTACCCGTATAGTAATAGAAGGAACAGAAGTGAAACTACAGGAAGCCTGTGCAGGTAGTGCAGGTACCAACATACAAGTAAAGAACCTCTTTTTTAATGTACCCGCCCGCAGGCATTTTTTAAAAAGCGCTACTACTGAGCTGCGCCATATACTGGATGAGTTTACGCGCGTGGCGCTGGCACATCCGCATATAGGCTTCCGCTTATGGAACAATGGTACAGAACAATATCACCTTCAGCAGGAGAACCTGAAGAGCCGCATAGTAGGGCTGCTGGGCAATGCTTACGAAAAGAAGATGGTGCCTGTAGATGAGAAAACTGATGTGCTGAATATAACCGGTTTTATAGGCAAGCCAGATAGCGCTACCCGCACACGGGGTATGCAGTTCTTCTTTATCAATAATCGTTTTATACGCAATGCTTACCTGCACCATGCCGTAACGCAGGCTTACGAAGGCCTGATAGAAAAGGACGCGTTCCCTTTCTATGTTTTGTTTCTTGAAGTAGATGCCGCCCGCGTTGATGTGAATGTGCACCCTACAAAGCAGGAAGTGAAGTTTGAAGATGACCGCATGATGTACAGTTATCTGAACGCTGCGGTGAAGCATGCACTAGCCCGGCATAACATGGCACCCTCGCTCGACTTTTCGTTGAATAATGATATACAGCAACTATCGTCTGTGCAGAAGCCGGCTACAGACAGGCAGAATGATGCTACCCGTAGTGGCTACCTCTACAATACATTTACTCAAAAAGACCAGGCGCACTTTATAAACAGTAAGGATAGCATGGCACGCTGGAAAGGCCTGTACGAGATAGCCAATACTACCGCCCATGTGCCTAAACCGGAACAGGGTGAAACGGTAATACAATCGCAGGTAGGCAAGTTGCATACTGATACTGATACCCATATGGTTGGTAGTAGCCGCAACGCCATTGTGGTACAGGGCACTATGCTGCTCACCACAGTTAAATCTGGCCTGATGCTGGTACACATACGTCGCGCGCAGGAACGCATATGGTACGAGCGGTTACTGCAGGAATGGAATGCTGGCACCACACCATCGCAGCGGTTGTTGTTCCCGTTGTCTTTTGACATTGCCCCACAAGATGCAGTATTACTGAATACAGTACTTGCTGACATGGCCCATATAGGGTTCGATATAGCCCCGTTTGGACAAAATACTTTTGTAGTGCAAGGGGTACCAACCGGCCTGCCTGCAGGCGAGGAAAAAAATGTGCTGGATGATGTAATAGAACAGTTGAAACATGAAAGTCCTGATGCTGTTGCTAACCGCAACGATAAGCTGCTGGCTAGTATGGCAAGGCGCTTATCACGCAACAGTCACGCCATACAGCAGGAGGAAGGACAGCAGGCGCTGATAGATGAACTCTTTGCTTGTGCCCAACCAGAATATACACCAGATGGCAAAAAAGTATTCACCATGATACGAAAAGAAGAACTGGATGATATGTTGGGGTAAAAGCTAATTTGAAATTACTACCTTTGCACTCCCAATTCTTAAGTTAGTATATATAGTTATTGTATGTCTGTATTGAAATTCTACCCATTAACCGTAAAAGACGTGCGGCCCGAAACGGCTGATTGTGTATCTGTAAGCCTGGCCGTACCAGATGATCTGCAGACAACTTTCAGGTTTGCACCAGGGCAGTACCTTACTTTTCGCAAGCATGTGGCGGGTGCAGAGGTTCGTCGCTCTTACAGTATATGTACCAGCCCGGCCGATAATGAGTTGAGGGTAGCTATTAAAAAAGTAGATGAGGGTAAATTCTCAAACTACGCACACAGTGAGCTGAAAGCCGGTGACGTGCTGGATGTAATGCCCCCAATGGGTAAATTCAGCCCGAAAGGTGGTGATAGAAAAGAAAAAGAATACATAGCATTTGCTGCTGGTAGTGGCATTACGCCTATTATGAGCATCATGAAAACGGTGCTTGAAAATGAGCCTGACAGCAGTTTTACACTTGTATATGGCAACCGCAACCGCAATACAATAATATTTCGCGAGGCTATAGAAGCGTTGAAGAATAAGTACATGCAGCGCATGCGTGTGTATCATATACTGAGCCGCGAAACGATGGAAATCCCATTGTTCAATGGCCGTATAGATGCACAGAAATGTGCTGAGTTTTGCGAGACACTTATAGACGTACACAACGTGGATGAAGCATTTATCTGCGGCCCTGAGGAAATGATATTGTCTGTAAAGGATAAATTGGTGAGCTTGGGTATGCCATCAGCAAATGTTCACATAGAACTTTTTACCTCACCCGACCAACCCAAAGCGTCACACGAAAAATGGGCTGCAAAGCATAAGGATGACAACACCCGTATGAGTAAGGTAAGTGTACGGTTGGATGGTACCACATTTAATATGGACCTGGGGTATGATGGCGATACTGTGCTTGACGCGGCATTGAAGAACGGTGCAGACCTGCCTTATGCATGCAAAGGTGGTGTGTGCAGTACCTGCCGTGCCAAAGTAGTGGAAGGCGAAGTGGAAATGGAAGCCAATTATAGTCTTGAGCCAGATGAGGTGGCAAAAGGATTTGTACTTACTTGCCAAAGCCACCCCCGTACCGAAAGAGTGGTGATAGATTTTGATGCCCGTTAATGACTACTGACATGCGCGACTTTTCTACAGAAATATTTTTTAAAACAGCGCGCAGCGGTGGGAAAGGTGGGCAAAATGTAAACAAGGTAGAAACCATGGTAGAGGCATGGTGGGACCTCGGTAATTCCCGCATTTTATTGCCAGAAGAAAAAGAATGGCTAAACGACAAACTGAAGAACCGCATCACTAAAGACGGCTATCTATTTGTGAAGAGCAGCGAAACACGCTCTCAACTGGAGAATAAAGACATTGCCCGTGCAAAGATCATAGACCTGGTTACAAATGCCCTTATCAAACCAAAGAAACGTAAAGCCAGCAAGCCATCAAAAGCAGCCATAGCAAAAAGGTTGGACAGTAAACGTATCAACAGTATCAAGAAAGCACAGCGGCGCAATACTGGAGAAATTTAGGCAACCCATCACCTGGTGTGTGCGCCTGTTCTCTTGCTTTTACATAATCATCTTAATAGCGATCGTGATGGTGCCAATGATGACGGTGGCCACCTTCTCTTACTATACATGAGCTAAAAGAAGCCATCATGATGCATACTCCGCATATTGCTAATATCATCCTTTTCATACAATTTGTTTTAAAGTCCTTTAGGTTATATACAAAGATTATTCCCCAAGGATTTAAATTGTCAGTATTGCATGTCTATTTATGAGCAACACCCGCTAGTTATATACTGGCGGGTGTGCTAAATCTACTCTTGGTCTTTGTTAATACGGGTGGTGCCAGTAATGACGGTGGTAATGGTGCCTTGGTGTAACAACTACGCAGGAACTGAACGATATCACCATGATACATAGTGCGCAGGCTGCCAATATTCTCCTTTTCATATGTTTGCTTTTAGAGGTTAAGATTTCTTTTTAGGTTGTATGCCAGGTGTATTTCAAACGAGGCTCCAAATTATCTTAAAGAAATCATAAAAGGAAATATTCAACCCGGCGATTTATTTGAAAGCAATATACACCAGGAATGCGCAGAGGTAAGCTATTGCAGACATGTATGCAAACTGGATGATGGGATACTTCCAGCTTTTGGTTTCACGCTTCACAATGGCCAGTGTACTCATACACTGCATGGCAAAAACATAAAAAATGAGCAAGGACAATCCGGTACCCAATGTATAAACTACTGTTCCGTCTTCGTGGCGTGCAGCTTTCATTTTATCGTTCAGCGTGCGACTGCCGGCGCTTTCATCGCCTACACTGTACAAGGTAGCCATGGTACCTACAAATGCCTCGCGCGCAGCAAAAGATGTAATAAGGGCGATGCCAATTTTCCAGTCGTAACCCAGGGGTCTTATTACAGGTTCAATGGCGTGGCCCATCATACCTGCAAAAGAGTGCTCCAGTTTTTCGCTGGCTGCAGCCCTTTCCAGTTCTTTTTGCTGGGTGGGGTGCTGTTGCATCAGCAGTTCATACTTATTGGTTACAGCATGCATCTCTTTTGGTGGCCCAAAGGTAGCCAGTCCCCAAAGGATAAGGGAAATGATCACTATTATTTTACCTGCATCAGTAACAAATATCTTTGCTTTTTCTATCATGGTAATACCCACATTCTTCCAGCGCGGTGCCCGGTACACGGGTAGCTCCATAAGAAAGAAAGTGCGGTCTTTTGATTGTACAATAAAGCTCATCACTTTGGCTACAATCAGCGCCATAAAAAAGCCCATCAGGTACAACCCCATCAGCACTATTCCCTGCAGGTTTATAAGCCCGAAATACTGACGGGAGGGGATAACCAGGGCTATAAGTATAGTATATACCGGCAGACGGGCAGAGCAACTCATCAGCGGGGTAATCATAATGGTGATGAGGCGCTCTTTACGGTTTTGTATGGTGCGGGTAGCCATGATGGCGGGTACAGCACATGCCATACCACTTATCAGCGGCATCACAGATCGTCCGTTGAGGCCTGCACTGCGCATGAGCCTGTCTGTAAGGAAACTGATGCGGGCCATATAGCCACTGTCTTCCAGTATGGTTATGAGCCCGAAGAGGATCATGATCTGTGGTACAAAAACAGCTACGCCGCTTATACCTGCCAGCAGGCCATTCACCAGCAGGTCTTTCACAAAAGTACCGGGTAGTACAAGGCTTAACCAGCCACCAAGGCTGCTGAATGCATATTGTATCCAGTCCATGGGGTACTTAGCCAGCCAGAAGATACTTTGGAAGATAATGAACAATACTGCCAGTAAAATGATATTGCCCCATATGGGGTGTAGTAATATTTTATCTATGCGGTCGCTGATCACCATGCGTTTAAGGGGGCTGTCTTCCACCACGCATTGCTGCATTACCACACCTATTTTCTGGTAGCGCTGCATGATCTCTTCAGCCTGTATTTTGGCCTTGGGGAAACTATTGGCGGCAAGGATGCCTGCTATTTGGGTTTTTGTATTGGCCGACAGATAGCTTAGCTCACTATAGTTGCAGGCTACATGCAGCGCTGCATAATTACTATTTAATGCGCAGAGATATTTTATATGCTCCAGCCACGGCCCAACCAGCCTGTTCATATCTATGAAATCAGCAGGCAAATTTGCCCGGCCGGTGCGGCTTACATCTGCAATTTTCTTTTTCAGTTGGGCAATGCCCCTGTTGCGCCTGGGGTTTATAGCTACCACGGGTACGCCCATCATACGCTGCAGGCCTGCGGTATCTATTGTTATGCCCTTTTGCCGGGCTATATCCATCATACTCAGGGCTATGATCACGGGTATCTTAAGATCCATGATCTGCGAGCAAAACAGCAAATTACGTTTCAGGTTAGATGCGTCGGCTATTACAACTATAAGGTCGGGCTTGTCCGCGTTAGCCTGGTTCAGCAGTACTTCGTAGGTAACTTGTTCGTCAGCGCTTTTGGGGTACAGGCTGTATGTGCCTGGGAGGTCTATAATATGCGCTGTTATATCATCGCTGATGCGCGATATGCCGGTTTTCTTATCAACGGTAACACCTGGAAAATTCCCTACTTTCTGATTCAGTCCGGTAAGCGCGTTAAAGAGCGAGCTTTTCCCGCTATTGGGATTACCTACAAGTGATATGGTAAAAGGCCGTTGCATGAATATGGGTGCAAAGGTAACGGTTACAATACCTTATAATTTTTCTTGCAGTTAATTGCGCTATAAGTTTTCCCGATTTTGTAAGCGGGAATGAAATATTTATTCATTTTAGGTCTATCGTTATTGGTTTGGTTGTTTAGTAATAAAAAAGGCGCCTCTTTTCAGAAGCGCCTTTTTTAAATTTATTATCCTTTATTATTTACTGCTTTTTACCAGCTTTTCTATTTTAATCATATTGCCATTTGCATCGGTAATGCGCAGCATATATATGCCATCTGCAAGCTGTGCTATGTTTATGTCTTTAGCAGCAGTTTGTTGTAATACTGTGCGGCCGTCAAGTGCTGTAATTATTGCGTTTACAGCAACAGGAGCGTTGACACGAACAACGGCACTAGCAGGATTAGGATATATAGAAACGCTTGCCGCGTTTACATTGCTGATACCTGTTACTTTGCCTGGTGCATATACCTGCCCGCTAGTTGCGGTGCAGCCATTATCATCTGTTACAGCTACTGTATAGTAACCTGCAGAGTCTGCTTCCAGGCTTGCATGAGTACCTGCTGGTGCAGGTACCGGATTGCCATTAAAGTACCATTGATATTTGTGAAAGAATGGCGATACTGTGAGTGTAAGATTATCGGTACCCAAGGCTATTACAGGAACAGGTATTGGATATATAGTTACCGTAATTGGTGTAGAACCTGCCGTACAAGTATTATTTGAGATAATGACCACTGAATAATTGCCTGAATCAGAAGCAGTATAAGTAGTACCTGTAGCACCTGGTATATCAACACCATTCTTCTGCCACTGGTAAGTAACGTCTGTAGATGTAACATTTGAACTAAGCAATACACTGCCACTGCCGCAGAAAGTTGATGGGCCAGCTGCTATAACGCTTGGTGATGGTATGGTGTATAAAGTAATTGCAGCAGACGTTACAGAACAACCATTGTCACCCACTACAGAGTAATTACCTGCCTGATATGCATTATATGTGCTACCCCTAGCGCCGGAAGCCGGTGTTATTGGTGAACCGTTGAACTGCCATCTGAATTTTTCACCTGTATCGCTGCTTGATGCAAGCAATGTAATATACCCGCCAGCACACAGATATGGAGAAGCAAGAGTGGATACATTTACTATAGCCGGTGTGTTTTCCTGGAAAGTACTTGCAGGTGATCTGGTAATGCAATGGTTACTATCATCTGTTACTACCAGCACATAATACCCGGTTGTGTTGGCTATTAAATAAGGTAAAGTAGCGCTAGGTATGTTTACATAAACGTTTGGTACGCCTGTATTTATCTGCCATTGGTAGGTTACACCAGAGTTTGGAGTAGTTGTAAATGTATCTGTTTGACCTAGTGTAGCGCATTTTTTTGTAAGCCCTGCAGGACTAATAGTAGGAGGAAGGGTAGGGAAGTTTGTTATGTTAACGGCTGCAGCTGTATCTGGGCAGCCATTGAAGACAACGTATGAATACGCGCCGGGCAGTGAAACCGTATCGGTGTGGGTAGTGTCTGATGTTGGAACGCCATTATATAGCCATTTATAGGTATAGCCGACAGCGGTATTACCCACTAGTGCTACTTTGCCTCCAGGGCAGAATGCCGTTGGACCAGTTACGGCAACAGACACAGGTGGCGCCGGGTGTATGGTAAGGGTAACGGTATCGGACGTGGCTATAGCACATGGATTAGTAACTACCGCATAGTAATAGTCAGTGTCAGACGCCTGGAAAGAGCCTATGTTATAAGTAGGACCGGTAGCGCCAGCAATTGCTGTACTATCCTTAAACCATTGGTAAGTAACACTCAAACCTGTGGTTCCAACATGGAAAGATACCGGATTATTTATACAGCCATTTACTGAAGCTGGTTGGGTAGTTATTTTTACGCTGTCTAATACTTGTATTCTAAACTGAACAAAACTACCAAATACAGTTGTGTTTGATGCACAAGAATCATTACTTGTAAATTGGTAGCCTCCTGCTGCGGTATATATCACCATATTATATGTACCACCATGTGTTATAGGCAAGATATTTACTGGCACTGAATAGCTAGTAAGCGATGTATCTAAGTTAGCATACATGAATTCATTTCCCTCATAAATGCCATCTCTATTTGTATCAACGAACACACCAATACCAAGCAAGCTATGGGCGGTAACACCAACAGTCATAGTATCTATAACGCCCAGGCATAGTTTTGCAGTGTCAGTTAAATAATTAGATACCGCACAAGTACCTGAAGTATAAGTATAATTTAGAGTGGTCAATTTGGTGCTCTGAATGGCATACGCATCGAAGCAGCCCGCAAAGGTCCCGCAAGTCTGTGCACTGCTGTTTTGCCAGGTGATACATGATAGGGCTAACAGGAAGCATAGCCGTAAATGGCTTAACGTAAATTTTTTAGTCATGATGCTTTTAATTTTAAAATAGTATAACAGTTTAGCAAATTAAGAAGAATTTCACATTTGTGCAAGCATAAGTTTTTTTTAATTATTTTAAGCCGTAACGAATGTTGCTAATGTAGGGTCTTGACATTTAAGACATGAAAGTTTTTTAATAGGTTGGATAAATACGGAACATTTTATTTTACAGTTTTATCCGGGTGGTTTTGTATTTTAGCACAATCTAGAGTTTAGCTCCAACAGCCGCCCATATGTATATAAAAAACGAGAAGTTCAGTGACGAGGAAACATTACTTGAAATGTTATTCGATTTCAGCCTCGGAACAAGGTCTGCTTATACTAATGAATTGGTTGCCCAAATTGACAATGACCTTGCCATAAATGAGAAATACCAGGAGTTTATTAAAACCTTGCCCGATGCTGATGACCGTGCCGAAGTATATGAGGAAGAGCGCGATATGCGGTTGGCAGAAATATTGTTGGAGCAATTTGACAGCTTTGAAGTAAGCAATGCCCACTTATATGCTATTAAAGGTGATGCACAGACATTGCTATTTGAAATTGACCTTTACTAGTTTATAATAACAAGACTTACTTAGTAGTGTTAGTCCATCCATATATACGTTGTATGTTTTGTTAATGTATGGTATGCTAAAGTTTTCAGATAAATTCGGAATATTTTGGGTTAACTGATAAAATCTTTGTATTCCACTACCTATCAGAACAAAAAATACTTAGATTTGAATTGTATTCTCAAATCTGTCGTTATTATATGAGGTCAATATTACTTACTGCTATTACTATTTTTACCCTTACCGCAAGCGCAGTTGCACAATCTTTTCCACCCGATTATCGGTTTGAAGCAGGCTTAAATGTGGGCGCAAGCACTACCACATTGCCTCAAGGGCCCTTAACTTTATATAAGGGTACAGAAACAACATGGTCGCCTGAAGCTTCTATACGGTTCCATTATAATCTTACTCAAAACTGGCAGGTGGGTGGCGACCTGGGATATACCAGCTGGAGCACTACCGGCAATTGGGCGCAAAATGATACTTACGGCAAAGCAATACCCAGCCAGAAAGTGAAATTTGTTATCTCATCGCCAACTATTTCGGTAGCAGCACAGGCCAACAGGGTAGTACCTTTCTACAGCAAGTTCAAGGAGTATAATAAGGCCAATTTCTACTATGGTGTAACACTGGGTATCGTATATACGGTTAATGATGGCACCAGCACACAAAGCACTTACGGCAGTGCTCCCGATCCTAAATTTGTATATACTTCAAAGTACGATTATGGCTATGGTATAGGTTATGTTGCAGGTGTGCAGGCTGGTTATACCTACTTTATATCCGAAATGCTGGGCGTAAATATAGAAGGTGCAGCAAGGTTTACAGAAGTAGGTACTACAGATACCCGTTACAACCATGCCAATTCTAACTATAACCTTTTTTACTTCCCCATCACGGTAGGTTTCAGGTTACGTTTTTAAAAAAGCACTGTTTTTTAGCAATCACGCCTCAAGTAACCGTGTTTTCTAAAAAATATTTTTATACTTTAGCTCATTAACAGGAAAGATATAGGTTATGAATTATATAAAATTACTTTTTTTAACTGTTCTCATTGGCGGCCTGCATAGTGCCGATGCGCAGGTTACTATATCGCCCGGTAGTGCAGTCTCTTTAATGACTGGCACAGTGGTAAACCTTTCCCAGGATCTGGCCATACAACCTGGAGGTACGTTAAATTCAGATGGCATAGTGCTGTTGCAAGGTGGTAGCCTGTACGACAGCGGCAGCGCTGTGTTTACCAGCAATGCACAACTTATTTTTACCGGCACAGACACACAAAATTTATATAGCGCTGCCCCGCTCACTGTAGCTAACCTTACGCTCAACAATGCTAAAGGGCTCAGGCCTAATAACAGCATTACTGTAGCAAATACATTGGTGCTTAACGATGGTGATTTTTATGCAGACACTGCACATCCAGTATTTTTTACAGATACTGCCACTAACCCAGCCGAAACCAATACCACCCGCATAATAGGCCGCGCTGTAATGAATCCACGTAGCATTGGTACAAGTGCACTTTCTTACCTGGGTTGCAACATATCTTTTGGGGTAGATATAGGCGCTGTAAGCATAGCCCGCACCACAGGCGCCACAGCATCCAGGAATATTGGCCCGGGATACTCAATAGCAGCTAATTGGCTGGTACATAGTACCAATGATCAGCAAACCCCTAACAGAAACCTTAGCTTTAGCTGGTTGAGTGCGCTGGATAATGGAAGGGATGTTACTGCAATGTACTTATATGGCGCTCAAGCTCCTTTTACAACTTTCGACTTGCTGAATGACACGGCTACTAATGTTTCGGCTACAGACCCACGTGTGTATTTCAGACCTAATATTAGTCAGTTCGGTCGTTTATATACCTTGTCTGATAACAAGCCACTTGCAGTGAATAATGTTATTGTACCGGTAGTAAAAGTTGTAGGTTTTCCAAACCCATTCAGCAATGTGCTGAACCTCAGTATTACAAAGAATGATAACGCACCGGTACAAGTACAGGTGATGGATATAGCCGGACATATTGTACTGAGCAACACATACAGTGCAGGCAACAGTGCTGTAATTGCAATAAATGGCATGTCGGCATTGGCTGCTGGTAGCTACCTGTTGCATGTATATAATGACAACTTTGCAAATACGCTTAAAATAGTAAAAACCAACTAAGGCACTAACAATAAAACCACATAATATATAAATATGAAAAGGCAATTTTTACTTCTCGTATCCTTTACAATGCTGTTAGCAGCAGGCGCCAGCGCACAGGTGCAGGTGAGCAAGCAGATACAAATGACCGGTACCACTACTTTTGACAAAAGGATAACTGGTTTAGGTAGTGTGCAGGATACTACAGACGCGGTAAGTGCAGGCGCCATACAAAAAAGTACCCTCACCTATGCTACTGCTTCAGGATTGCCAGGTGTGTATGCTGTTTTCTTACCGGTTGCCCCAGCAGTATATTCTGCAGGTATGACTGTTACCTTTAAAGCAAACGTTGCTAATACCGGTGCTACTACACTTAATGTGAATGGGCTGGGTACAAGGCCAATATATAAAAATGGCAGTATTGCATTAGCTGCAAATGATATTGCCGCCGGACAGATAGTAACTGTTATCTGCGATGGTACAAATTTCCAGATCGTTGGCCAGGTTGGTTTGCTGTCTGGTTTTAATGGTTCTTTGTCAGGCGATGTTAGCGGTACACAAAATGCCACTTTAATTGGTAACAGCACTATCAATTCTGCAAAACTGGTAGATCAGGCTGTAATAACAAGTAAGATAGCAGACAGTGCCGTTACAACTGCAAAGCTGGGTACTAAAGCAGTAACTAACGCTAAACTGGGCGACACCTCTGTAACCACAGGTAAATTATACGATCAGTCTGTAACTACAGCTAAAATTGCAGATAGTGCTGTAACTACTGCAAAGTTGGCTGCCGCAGCTGTAACTACAGCTAAAATTACAGATGCCTCTGTAACTACAGCTAAACTTGCCGACTTGTCTGTATCTACTGCAAAACTTATAGATAGCTCTGTAACTACCGCAAAATTGTTCAATAAATCTGTTACCACGGCTAAATATGCAGATAGTTCTATTACCGATGTTAAGATAGTAGGTATGTCTTATTCTAAATTGATCGGATCTCCATCATCTTTACCACCAAGTGGTGTAGCTAGTGGCGATCTTGCAGGCACTTATCCAAGTCCTACATTTTCAACAAGCCCATTGGCCGGTGCAGATGTTATCAATACTGTAAATGCAGCTGTAACAGCTACCATCAATGCCGCAAGGTTAGATACTAACGTAACCAAGAAAGGAAATACTTTTAACGGCAACAGCCAGCTGGTACAAACTACTGCTGCTGGTAAACTGCCAGCAATAGACGGTTCTCTACTTACAAATGTGAATCCTACCTTTCCGGTACAATACCTGGTAAACAGCTCAACATCTGTTGATTTCAGTACTTACACTACTGCACGCACATTCATTATAGACAGGCAGGCAACAGCTGCACCAAGCTCTATAAATGTTACACTTCCTCCTGCTGCTACTTTCCCTGCAGGTTCACATGTTGTTATTACTATCCTTAACAACAGCAGCACTAGTACTACTACGCTCAACTTGCTTGCTTCAGGTGTTACCCAGTGTATCACTTTTACAGGTAACTACAACGTAAGTACTAGCCTAACTGCAGTAGGTACTGGCCTTTCTTACGGCTTTGTTACTAACGGCTCAAGCTGGTACAGGATATTCTAATTCGCATTAAAATATGTATAAAATAAAAAACGTGGCATTTTGCCACGTTTTTTATTTTATACATGGGCTGGCAGAAGCCGTAGGCCCTTATTTTCCTCGTTTGGTAACATTTTAACACTTTTTCCATTTTACAGCCGTTATATTTGCGCACTAATTTTCCTATATGCGTAAATGCTTTGCACTGCTGGCAATAATTACATTTTTTTCAACATTAACTTTTGGACAGGATGTTGCTGGCAACAGTGATAATGTGGCCCCACCCATCAAAAAGCCATCGCGCGATTTTGTGATGTTGCAGTTCAATTATGACAACTGGGCATCTAAGCCCGCAGCGGTAAGGCCTAAAGGTCTGGGTTATGGCTTTAATGGCTTTCTATGCTATGATTTTCCTATAAAGAAGACCAACCTGAGCTTTGCTACGGGTTTGGGGGTAAAGGTATCTGTGATATACATGGACCAGCAATACCTGAAGAATACAGATACAGCTGCTGCGGCAATAGCTACTTTTGCTGATACAAATGCATATAAGCGTTACAAGTTTGTAACTACATATCTCACGGCTCCTTTTGAGCTCAGGTATTTTGGTAATAAGCTAAACAGGAACAAGGGTTTTAAAGCTGCCATAGGTGTACAGGTGGGTACACTCCTGGGTTCGCATACCAAGGGCGTGCGCACAGTAAATGGCAGCACTGTAAAGGATAAGGAAAATACCAATCGCTATGTAAGCCAGTGGGATTTTGCCGCCACAGCACGTGTAGGTTACGGTAATTTCTCTTTATTTGGTTCGTATAACCTCACCAACGTGTTTAAGGATAATGTGGGGCCTGCTCTTACACCTTATTCTATTGGGATTTGCCTGACAGGACTTTAAAATAATCTATCACATACAACATACAAGACCAAATAAAAATGGTGGGCATCTGTAAGATGCCCACCATTTTTATTATAGCTATACTACCTCTTCGGCTAATTACGATGCTGATATCTTACACCAATCATCTTGAGTATCTGCAAATTGCGCTATCTCCTCACATATATCTGCCACGGTTGTCTGTGGCTCCCAACCCCAGGTTTTTGCTGCCAGTGCATAGTCCAGTATCATCCAGGGTATATCAAATGGGCGTTCTGTATTTGTTGGCTCCACTTCGTAATGGCCATAGCGTTTAGTGCACCAATTGGTAAGTTGCGCCAGCGACATGCTGTTTTCCACACCGCCGCTTATATTCACAATTCGGGGTTTGGTACTGTTGATCGGTTCATTAAATTGTTTATTGAGCAGTACTATAAGGTCTTTGGGATGCAGACAATCCCTTACCTGGTAGCCTGTGCCGCCAAATCCTATATATTTTAAATGTTGCTTTTCCTTAAAACTGTGTATCCAGTAGGCAAAAATGCCCTGCCCGGGATGCCCAAACTGGCCTGGGCCGGCCATAACACCACAGCGATTGACCCATACCGGGAAGTTAAACGTAATCCCATACTCCAGCGCAAGTTGTTCAGAGCTAAGCTTAGTGCAGCCATACAATGATATTGGCGGGGCAGTAGAGTAGTGTTCTGCTACTCCCGCAGGGCTTAATCCATATGGGAACTGCTGGTCAGCGGCCGGTACATACCCATCATTTGCAACATCCATGTTTAGGCTACAGAGATCAGGTATATTATAGACCCTGCTTGTAGATAGCAATATAAAGCCTGCCTGGTGGCGTTTGCAGTACTCCAGCAGGTTTACAGTACCCAACAGATTGTTCTGCACCAATTGCAGGCTGCTGGTTTTGCCATCTACACCTGCCAGTACACTAGGGTTTGCTGCAGCATCTATCACCCAGTCTGCCCTGGGTATCACTTCCAGGTCGCTGGCCTGTCGTATATCGCCGTGGAATATTTTAACACCTATTTTTTCAAGTGCTGGTTTGTTGAGCCAACTGCCTGGGCGCACAAAATTGTCTATTCCCAGAATTTCTATACCGGGGTTATGTTCAATAAACTGTTTGGCTAAGGTTGAGCCCACAAAGCCGCAAATACCTGTAATTAACAAGCGCATTTAGAGTGTTTTTATTGTTTCAACAGAAATAAGTAATTTACAGGCAAGCTGGTATTACATCATCAATCCCCAAAGATATAGTTCCTGTAGCTGATGAGGAATGAATGCGCTGAATAATAAGTTTAATAAAGACCATTTTTTATTTTTGCAGATATTTTTATTTCCCTTACTTTTGCAGTCCCAAATTGTATCCGGCTATTCCAGTAAAAAGGAATACCCAGGCGTTGCTGCCGGATGAGTGGGGTATTAATTAATCATTTTAAACATTTTATGGCAACAGAAAACAAGCTTCAGAGCTATGAGCTAATGGTCATCTTCACACCTGTACTGGCTGAAGAAGATTATAAAGCCGCTCAAAAAAAGTTCGCAGACCTAGTTAAAGAGTATGGTGGCGAAATTGTTCACCAGGAAGTATGGGGTCTCCGCTCGCTGAGTTACCCTATTGAAAAAAAGACCACAGGTCTTTATTGGCTAATGGAGTACAAGGCTCCTACAGATGCTAATGCCAAGCTGGAGATCCAGATGAACCGTGACGAAAACGTTATGCGCCATATGGTTACCCGTCTTGACAAATATGCTGCAGAATACAGCATACGCAGACGCAACAAACATGCAGGTACCGAAACATCCGCTTCTTAAATCTTTTAATTAAACAACAATGGCTAAGCAAAACGAAATAAAGTTCTTAACCTCAACACGCGTCGAAAAACGTCAGAAGAAATACTGTCGTTTTAAGAAAATGGGGATTAAGTATATCGATTATAAAGACGCTGAATTCCTGAAAAAATTCATTAACGAACAAGGCCGTATGCTTCCACGCCGTATTACAGGTAACTCCCTGAAGTATCAGCGTAAGGTAGCCGTAGCTATCAAGAAAGCCCGTCAGTTGGCGCTATTGCCTTATCTTGTTGACCTTTTAAAGTAAATCGATCATGCAAATTATCCTCATAAAAGACGTTGATAACCTGGGCGGAGCCCACGAAATGGTAGAGGTAAGTCCCGGCTATGCACGCAACTACCTGATACCGCAGAAATATGCAATTGAAGCCAGCCACTCCAATACCAAAATACTGGAAGAGCGCCGCAAGCAAAAGCAGAAGAAGGAAGACAAGCTGATGGCCGAAATAAATAAGGTTACCGAAGTACTGAAGGCATCACCTATTAAAATAGGCGCTAAGATCGGTACCAGTGGTAAAATATTCGGTTCTGTTACTTCAATACAGCTTTCACGTGCTATACGCGAGCAGAAAGGTTACGAAATTGACCGCCGCCGCATCACTTTACTGGATGAAGTAAAAGAAGCAGGTACACACAAAGCAAGCATTGACTTTGGTAAAGAAAACATACTGGAAATAGAATTTGAAGTAGTAGGCGAATAGTCTGGTTACTTAAATCGAAACAAAAAAGGCTGTCTTTTAAGACAGTCTTTTTGTTTTTAACAAATTATGCGGCAACTCTAAGCGAATATATGATGCGGAGGTGCGATTTTTATGCAAATAAAGTTAACCGTTCTAAAACTATTTTTATGTGGGCACTCGTGGCGTTGATATTGGCTATAGCGATCGTAATAGCCGGTAATATCATAAGGCGGCAGCGGATAAAGAATTTTAAGCTACCTGCTACCACACACGATTACTTGCTGGCGCATGTTGCCTTTTATAAGGCACTTAGCGATGATAAAAGAATAGAGTTTGATGAACGTGTGCGCGATTTCCTGGCACGTACTGCCGTAACCGGTATAGGTATAGAAATAACCGAAACCGATAAGGTATTGGTAGCTGCAAGCGCTATTATTCCTATTTTCTCGTTTCCTGACTGGAGGTATAACAACATTTCGGAAGTACTGCTATACAAGGGCACATTTGATAAAGAGTACCATACCGAGGGCGATGAGCGTAATGTATTGGGTATGGTAGGTAGTGGGGCCATGCAAGGGCAAATGATACTGTCGCTGCCTGCATTAAGGGCAGGGTTCAGCAATCCTGCTGACGGGCAGAATACCGCTATACATGAGTTTGCCCACTTGATAGACAAAGCTGATGGAGCTACCGACGGTGTGCCGGAATATCTGCTGAAGCCCGAACACATACAACCCTGGATAAAATACATGCATCAGAACATAATCGAGATGCAGAAAAGCCGCCATTCAGATATTAATCTGTACGGCGCTACAAACGATGCTGAATTTTTTGCAGTAATATCTGAATATTTCTTTGAGCGTCCGCAAGAGCTTCAGCAACATCACCCCGAACTTTATGCTTTGCTGGATGAAATGTTTAATCCATCAAAAGAGGATACTGCCGTTTAGTTGTATCATTGCAGTTGAAATCGTTGCTCCTATAGAATTACAATACAGATCCTAATGCCAGATCTATACATCATAGCAGGCTGTAATGGCGCAGGTAAAACAACTGCTAGCTTTACTGTATTACCCGAAATACTCAAGTGCAGGGAATTTGTAAATGCAGATAATATTGCAGCAGGACTTTCACCTTTCGATCCGGAAAGTGTTGCGGTGGAAGCAGGCAGGATCATGCTGAACAGGATATATCAACTCATAGATGAAAGGGAAAGCTTTGCATTTGAAACCACATTGGCCACCCGCAGTTATGTATCGCTCATCAAAAAAATACACGCTTATGGATATAAGGTGACCCTACTCTAT
Source organism: Bacteroidota bacterium (assembly GCA_013286835.1). Classification (GTDB taxonomy): domain Bacteria; phylum Bacteroidota; class Bacteroidia; order Chitinophagales; family Chitinophagaceae; genus JABDEZ01. The sequence goes on along the minus strand of JABDEZ010000033.1, from coordinate 404 downwards.
TTCTGGCTAAAATCGCCAGAATTTGCGATACAAAGGGTAGCTAAGCGGGTAAGTAACGGTGGCCACAATATACCCGCCGATGTTATAGAACGAAGGTATTACAGGGGCATAGCCAACCTTATTAATTTGTATATACCGGTGGTAGATAGTTGGCGGTTAATTGATAATTTGGATGCAATACCCAATATCATTGCGAAAGGTATTGGAAACGAAGAGGAAGTCATTATTTTACCCGAACTTTGGAATAGGGTTATAGAACAAAGCAAAAGCAGCTATGGAAAATAAAACACCTCAACTTGATGAGTTCTCTGAAAAAATTTTACTAGGCATGAGAATAGCCATAAAAAAGCTGGTTGAAACAAGTGCTGCCAATAACGAAAGCCTTATAGTGGGCGATGAGAACG
>JABDEZ010000032.1 GCA_013286835.1 Bacteroidota bacterium | reverse complement strand
TCTATAGGCACCTGGTACATGCTGGATGAGATGCTGGAGTGTTATAAGGTCTTCAAAGAAAAGAAACCGGGAACCATTATTCTCTTTGTTACTACGGAGCCTGAGGAAATGGTGAGGAACAAGGCACGCCAATTGGACATCGACCAGGCATCTATTATCATACGGCCTGCTACGCGCACAGAAGTACCCTTGTACATCAGCATTATGGATTACAGTCTGTTCTTCATCAAACCATGTTTCTCTAAAAAAGCGTCATCGCCCACTAAGCAAGGCGAAATAATGGCAATGGGCGTACCCGTGCTATGTAATGCGGGAGTAGGTGATACAGACTATGTAGCCAATAAATACAACTCGGGAATATCCATCAGTAGCTTTGATGCCCAGGCTTACAGTAATGCAATAGATGAACTGACCACAAAACAATATTCACCCCACGATATACGCAAGGGCGCCATAGACTTTTATGGCCTTACTAAAGGCATTGACAGTTACGATGCCGTTTATGGAAGCCTGTTAGAAAAACGAATTGACATCCTTACTTTTGGTACCGTGCCTGTAAAAGTATTATTCCTGCTCCCATACCCCGTAAAGCATGCGCCATCGCAACGCTTCAGGGTAGAGCTGTACGAGCGGTTCTTTACCCAGGCCGGTCTCCAATACAAGTTTGCTCCGTTTATGGATGATGCTACCTGGAACATTCTGTACAAAGGTGGCTCAGCGTTGCAAAAAGCAACCGGCATAGCAAAGGGCTACCTCAACCGGTGGAAAACTATGCTCTTTGATGTACCTAAGTATGATTACGTGTTTGTGCACCGTGAAGCCGCACCGCTTGGCCCGCCAGTGTTTGAATGGATAGTAGCCAAAGTATGGCGTAAGAAAATGATCTTTGACTTTGATGATGCTATATGGATACCCAACACATCGTCTGAGAACAAAGCAGTAGCATGGTTCAAGGCATTTTGGAAAGTGAAATATATCTGTAAGTGGTCTTATAAAATATCGGGCGGTAACGACTACCTCTGCAATTATGCGCGTAAGTATAACCCGAGCACATACCGTGTGCCTACCTGTGTGGATGTTGAATTATTCCACAACAAAGTAAAAACACACACTACCAATAAAGTTACTGTTGGGTGGACCGGCAGCCAATCTACCCTATTCTACCTCGATCAGTTGATACCCGTATTGCAAGAGCTGCAGGAAGAACTTGATTTTACATTCATGGTCATAGCCAATAAAGACCCACAACTGCCACTACGCGATTATACTTTCACACCTTGGAATGAATCAACCGAAGTTGCAGACCTTTTGAAAATGGGCATTGGAGTAATGCCCCTGCAACCCGATGAATGGAGCGAAGGCAAGTGTGGCTTTAAACTAATACAGTACTTGTCATTAGGCATACCTGCTATAGCCAGCCCTGTGGGGGTTAATAAGCAGATAGTCATTAATGGTGAAGATGGGTACATAGCCACATCTAAGGACGAGTGGAAAGCCGCACTGAGGACACTCATTACCGACCATGCATTACGAAGCACGCTAGGCCTCGCAGGCCGTGATAAGATTGTTGCAGAGTATAGCATCCAATCGCAGAAGGCAAACTTCGTTGCTCTTTTTTCCTAATCAGGGGCACTAACTACGCTATGTAAGTTAGTGCCCCTGTCAGAATTTATAAATGCTATGCTGCTACTTGTTTAGGTATTTCTGTATCACACTAACTATGTAGTCATAATGTTCCTCCTGCAACCCCGGCCATACACCCAGCCAAAAGCCATCGTTCATAATACGGTCTGTATTGGTCAGATCGCCAATTACACGCTTCTCTATGTTTAGATATGCTGGTTGTTTAGTAAGGTTGCCTGCAAATAAAAGTCTGGTACCTATCTTATTGTCTTCCAGGTAGCGGACCAGATCATTGCGGTTAACAGGGCTGCCTTCGCGCAGAGTGATCATAAAACCAAACCAGCTGGGGTTGCTATGGGGCGTAGCCTCTGGGAGTATAAAGTGTTCTTCAAACGGCTTTAGTTTCTGGCGCAGCATTTCAAAGTTTGCTCTTCTTTTTGCCACAAACAGATCTGCTTTGTTAAGCTGGCTCAAGCCTATTGCCGCTTGCATGTCAGTAACCTTCAGGTTAAAGCCTATGTGCGAATAAGTATATTTATGATCGTACCCACAAGGAAGCTCGCCCAGGCATTGGTCAAATCGTTTGCCGCAGGTATTGTCTTTACCCGGCTCGCACCAGCAGTCGCGGCCCCAGTCCCTGAAGCTTTCTGCTATCTTTTTCAAGGAAGCATTATTCACCAGCACAGAACCGCCCTCGCCCATTGTTATATGGTGGGCTGGATAAAACGATACGGTAGCCAGGTCGCCAAATGTACCGGTTTTTTTATCCCGGTATGTTGCCCCAAGAGAATCACAATCGTCTTCAATGACCCACAGGTTATATTTTTTGGCTATGGCCATTACCACATCCAGGTTAAACGGATTGCCTAAAGTATGGGCCAGCATAATTGCCTTTGTCTTTGGTGTTATGGCTTCTTCAATGCGGTTGGCTTGTATGTTGTAAGTAGGTATGTCCACATCTATAAAAACGGGAACACAGCCAAACTGAACCAGGGGATTTACCGTGGTAGGAAAGCCAGCTGCAACCGTAATTACTTCATCACCAGGTTTTATAGCCCGGTCACCAAGTTTGGGGGAAGTCAACGCATAGAATGCCACCAGGTTGGCAGATGAACCGGAATTCACTAACAATGAAAAGCGGCTGCCAAAGTATTGCGCAAATTTTCGTTCAAATTCTACCGCATACCGTCCTGTTGTCAACCATCCGTCCAGTGTAGCATCTACTCCATAAAGAATATCTTCTTCATCTAGTATTTTGCCGGTTACAGGTATATAATCAGTACCCGGCACCATATTGCGCCGTACATTTTTAGCAGCAATTGCGCGCAAAAGAGGGGCCAGGTCGTTATCAATGTTCTTAAAGTCCATAAAGAATGTTCAGCTGAAAACAGAAGTTTATGTTGCAAAATAAGGAAGGGTGATGAAATAAAGTCTGTTATATGGAAAAGAACGAGTCTTGATAGTGGACTTTATTTTACTATTCTTCCTGAGCGAGGCTAAAGATAGAAACCTTTGTACAATTGTTCATAAACAAAAAGGCGCCCAATGTTTATCAGGAGCCTTTTTTAACAAATAAAAAATTTATATTATAACCTGAATGACAATATGTTTTTCTCGGCAGAGTTCCATCGGTAATAAATAAGCATCAGTGCCAGCCCATAGAATGGCAGGCACGGTATGCGGTAGCGTGAAAGGGCTCCAAAGTTGAACGATGATACCCCCACTGCAAAGGCAAATATCAGCGTGAATATGAGGCAGAATTGTATATTCGGGTCAGCCGCTATTGATCTCCATACGCGTATTGGCCCTACAGATATCAACACTTTTATAGTTATCAGTAGGAACGCCAATGCCTCCAGGGACGAAAGCAACTGGATCACTTTCTTTGTTTCCCATATATAGGGCCTGAACAGCGTCACGTTTACCGCAGGTACAAATTTAGTTAGCATCCCTTGCAGGTTCGGCTCAAACGCACCAAGGTCATAACCAGAGCTTTCATCGTTTGACAATGATACGCTGTTGATCCAGTCCCTCGTCACTTCAGATGTCTGTGCCACATTGTCTATCGAATATTTACCGAGTTTATCCGCAAGCTTTACAGACAACACACTAAACCCAAAGAACATCACAACTACTGCTACTATACGTACAATAAAACGAAGCGCAGAACTCGATATACCTTGCAGGTACTGGAACATGATCCACAACGCAAGCGCAGGCACAAACGCAATAAGTATGTACACCTTAATAATGAATATCAGATAAAAGCTGACCAATGTGGCTATTACGTTTTGAATACTGAAGTCACGCTGGTATAATACCCTGAATACACCATACGTCAACCACCCTATCCCCCCAAGACAAATGGTATCTTTAAATATGCCAGATCCCCATAGGGCAAGACTAGGAATGAACAATGTGGCTATTGCTACCGGGCGCAGCAATGTAGGATACTGGGTTACAAACGCCCGGAAGAGCGCCCAGATACCGGTATAAGACAAAGCTGCAAATATGATGGATGTTGGAAGGTAGGTTGTAAAAGTAAAAAGGCTGATAAAGGCCGTTATAGACGCCACAAGATATTCTGAAGGCGATCTGTACCATTGCATCTGGTTAATGTAGTAAGAATATTCCCCGTCATACCACTTGGGCGCGTGTATTACCAGGTTAAACCACTTGATCGTATTCTCAGTAAACGCACTGTTGATAACGGTAGCATGCTGAAAATAGTTGGCCGTATCACCACCACCATAGTTATACTGGTAGATCATCCCGATTACGATGGCACCTATTATTTTAATAGTAAGGCCCGGCATAAAGTACGGCCGCCACGGATGCCCCTGCGGATAAAACCGATTGCGCAAATTGAACGCTATCAGGTAGATCACCACCAGGTATATAGGCAGCAACAGGTAGTCAACGTAGGTTATAAATTGCATTCAGCTATTTTTATTGGTAACAGTTCAGTGAAATTACTTACACTAAAGGATTTTATAATAGTTATTTCATCTGTTAACGTCTCATTTGTATTTGCTTAACGGCACATTTAAGTATAATATTGGATCCGGTAATAAGTAATAAATGAATAATCATAGATGACCGCACAAATAAGCTGTGAACAGCTATCTTTATTTTTTATTATTGAAATTAATTTTTATCATTTATTCTTTACCTGAATGTGCGGTATCACAGGTTTTTACGCTTTAAAAAAAGAAGCAATAGCTCAATTAACAAAACTAAATGATTCTAATCAGAAATTAGCGTTAAGAGGGCCTGATAGTGGAAATACTTTTCATACAGAAACTGTTGGACTGGGTCACCGACGTTTGTCTATAATTGACACTACCACTCATGCCGCACAACCCATGAAAGATCATACAGGCAGGTATGTCATTATCTTTAATGGGGAAATTTTTAATTTTAAAGAACTTGTACCACAGCATCTGCAAAAGGTCTGGCAACAGGCTGGCCGTACAGAAGTCACGTCTGATACTGAAGTTTTGCTTTACCTGCTTATCGAATACGGCACAGCCTGCCTGCAATGGCTAAGCGGTTTCTTTGCCTTCTCATTTTACGATACCATAACTGGCCGTATGATAATAGCACGCGATAGGTATGGCAAAAAACCACTGCTATACTATCTCTGCGATAGTTATCTCGCCTTTTCGTCCGAAATGAAGTCGTTGCTGGAATGGGATATTCCCAAAGAACTGGACTATACAGTATTGCACCAGTACCTGCAGCTCAACTATATACCGCAACCACAAAGCATGTTGAAGGGGGTGGCTAAGGTAAAGCCCGGCCACTATATGAATATAGATTCCCGGGGATTGTTAGAATATGCGCCGTATTATCAACTAAAAACGCATCCCGAAAGCTATAACAACCATACATACGACGAGGCTAAATCACTCTTGATTGATAAAATGGATGAGTCTGTCCGGGAGAGAATGATCGCAGATGTACCTCTGGGCGCTTTCCTGAGCGGTGGTATTGACTCATCAGTTATTGTGGCACTGGCAAGCAGGCATACCCAAAAACTCAATACTTTCTCTGTTGGGTATAAAGAGAACACTTTTTTTGATGAAACAAAGTATGCAGCTCTTGTAGCCAAACAATACAATACAGAACATACGGTATTTTCGTTGTCCAATAACGACTTTTTACAACACATTTATAATGTGTTAGATTATATAGATGAACCTTTTGCTGACTCTTCTGCCATACCCGAGTATATTTTATGTCACGAAACCAGGAAGCATGTTACTGTAGCGCTCAGTGGTGATGGTGGCGATGAAGTATTTTCCGGCTACAACAAACACGCAGCAGAGTGGAAAATGCGGCAACAAACATTTGCAAACTCCATTGTAAAAGCCGGCTTACCTTTATGGAAGGCACTGCCGCGCAGTCGCAATGGCAAATTCACAAACCTTTTCCGTCAACTGCACCGTTTTGCTGAAGGTGGGGCTTTATCTGTTAAAGACAGGTACTGGCGGTGGGCCTCTTTCAATAGCATACAAAAGGTAAACAGCCTGTTATTACCAGGTATCCAGGCCAAAGTAGATATACAATTAATGGAGCAGGAACGTACTTCTATTCTTTCTGCTCTTAGAGACGATGACTTTAACGAAGTGCTCCTTACAGATATGGATCTTGTACTCACTGGAGATATGTTGGTGAAGGTGGACCTGATGAGCATGGCTAATAGTCTGGAGGTTCGTAGCCCGTTCCTCGATTATAAAGTGGTCGACTTTGCTTTTTCGTTACCCGCAGCCTATAAAATAGACAAACATCTAAAAAAGAAGATCCTGCAGGATGCTTTTAGGCCCGTGTTGCCCGAAGAAATATACAACCGGCCAAAACATGGTTTTGAAATACCGCTACTGCAATGGTTTAGAAAAGAGTTGTGGGGACTTATTAACGATGACCTTTTGAGTAAAAACTTTGTAACAGAGCAGGCCATTTTTGACGTTGAGGCTATTGAAAACTTAAAAACCAAATTGCAAAGCAACAACCCTGAAGACAGCCATGCTACTATATGGGCACTTATTGTATTTCAATACTGGTGGAAAAAATATTACATTGCCTGACGATAGGATAGAATTGTGAAAATGCAATGATAGGAAAACCCAAAGGTTCTTATCGTCGTTAGTCAACACTTATACTTTAAGCCTTTGTTACTGAACTGATATACCATATAAAATTGTAGTTCCTTTTTTTTATTTTTGAATCTGTTTACCAACAACACTGATAGTCCTTCATGCCTCGTGTGCTCCGTATATTGAATCGTTTGATTATTGGTGGTCCTACGATCAATGCAACCTACTTGACCAAGTACATGGCTCCCGAATTTGACACCGTATTAGTTATTGGTGAAAAAGACGATCATGAACAGGATGCCACATATCTTACAGATCAGTTGGGCCTCAATCCGTTTGTGGTATCTAAAATGAAACGGAGCATACACCCGGTAAATGATGGTCAGGCCTATCTTGAGGTAAAAGCACTGATAGAAAAGTTCAAACCCGATATTGTACATACTCATGCCGCTAAAGCCGGCATCATTGGCCGTATGGCCGCTGATGCCTGTAATGTGCCTATAGTATTGCATACTTTTCATGGCCACGTTTTCCATAGCTACTTCAGCAAGTGGCAAACCGAAAGCTTTATTATGCTGGAAAGGTACCTGGCTAAAAAGTCAACAGGCATCATTGCCATAAGCCCCATTCAGAAAGATGAGCTGGCCAATACCTACAACATTTGCCAGGAAGATAAAATAAAGGTTATACCTCTTGGGCTGGACCTCGATAAGTTCCGCACAAACCAGGATGCCAAACGGCAGGAGTTCCGTGCCCGCTACCAGATAGCCGACGACGATTTGACAATTGGCATCATTGGCCGTATTGTCCCGGTTAAAAATCACACTCTTTTTGTAGAAGCCGCTGCCAAAGTCCTGGCACAGACCAGTAAAAAGGTAAAGTTCATAGTGATTGGCGATGGTGATATGCGCAAAGACATGGAAGAAGAATTCAGAAGACATAACATAGATTATAGTTACTATCCCCAGGAAAACAGGTTGGCCACAGCCACTTGCCTTTCCTGGCAGTTGAATATGGACGAGGTTTTGGCAGCGATGGATATTGTGGCGCTCACTTCTCACAACGAGGGTACCCCTCTATCACTAATAGAAGCACAGGCTGCCGGCAGGCCAATAGTATCAACAAATATTGGCGGCGTTGCAGATGTGGTGCTGGATGGCAAAACAGGGTTCCTCGTAGAGGCCGGCAATGCAGAAATGTTTGCTGCAGGCCTGCTGAAACTGATCAATGATGAAGACATGCGCAGCCGCTTTGGTGCAGATGGTAAAGTATTTGCGCACAGCAATTTCTCTTACCACCGCCTGGTAGCCGATATGTCGTTATACTACAATACCCTGCTGGACAAATATAAAAGTGGAAATGGCTAAGCTTACAATAACACCGTTACCTGAAACTTTCAAAACTTATAAAGTGACATAAAATGGAGGAAATAAAAATTCTTTATGTTGACGATGAGATCAATAATCTCAGCAGTTTCAAATCAACTTTTAGGTTTGATTATAAAATTCTCTTGGCAGCTTCCCAGGTAGAGGCCATGAATTATCTGGCACAAAACTCTGATATCAGCATTGTGATGTGCGATCAGCGTATGCCCGGCAGTTCAGGTGTAGAGTTCCTGGAAGAAATAAAACTTCGTTTCCCCAGGCCTGTACGTATGCTGGTAAGCGGCTATACCGATATGGAAGCTTTGGTAAATGGCGTAAACAAAAGCAATATTTTTAAGTATATAAAAAAACCATGGTCTGCAGCCGAGATCAAAGCAGCCATTAACGATGGTTATAAGCACTACCTCACAAGTTCACTGCTCACACAAAAAAATGAGGAGTTGCACAGTGCGTACAAACAACTGGATGAGTTTGCATACAACGTAACACATGGCCTGCGCGATCCTATCCTCAGTGTTTTAAGCCTTGTTGAAATAGCTCAGCATATGGACGATGTGCCGGAAAGTGTGAAGGAGATATTACAAATGGTTGGCCTTGCCATGGTGCAGCTAGACAACTATGTAGAGAACACACATGACTATCACCAACTTAAGAATGATACTACTAATATCTCTGAGATCTCTTTCCAGCCTCTGGCCGATGAGTTTGCGCAGGCATATGAGCCGGACCGGGCCAGGAAAGCTATAACTTTTACCTGCAACATAGACCAGCAAGAAGCATTCAGATCCAACAAAACACTCTTACACGTTATTGTAAATAATTTGTTATCGAATGCCTTTAAATACCAAAGAAAAAACATTAATGATAATTTTGTAGGATTAGATATAACTGTCGCCAATGATATAGCAACAATTATAGTTAAAGACAATGGTATAGGCATAAAAGCCGATTATATCAGGAATATTTTTGAACCGCTCTACAGGGCTACCTCGGTAGAATACGGCTCGGGCCTGGGACTTTACAATTTAAAGGATGCGTTGCAAAAACTGGGGGGAGATATATACGTTGATTCGAAAGAAGATGTGGGCAGTACCTTTAAAATTGTTATACCCAATAAAAAATAAACCATGATTATGCATTTAGACTTCATTATAGTTGACAATAATTCCCTCAACTGCTTCATTGCAGAACGCATGTTGCAGAATATAGACAGCAGTATAGGCGTACACACATTCCTGCATGCACAGGAAGCTTACGAATACATTAAAAAGCAACCCGTTAACCCTGAAGACCACAAGACAGTAGTGATGTTAGACATCCACATGCCCCTTATGGACGGGTTTGCCTTTTTACAGGAATTCCAAAAGCTTCCAGAAGAACTTCAGAACAGCTTTGCCATATATATCATCACATCTTCTACAGATATCAACGATAAGATAAAATCAAATAAAGTAACAGCGGTAAAACGCTTTATGAGCAAACCCATTACCTTCAACATGCTCAACGATATTATCAATAGCATGATGGTAGAAGCGTAATTAGCTTACATAACCAGGTCATGCTTCATACTGGTCTTCACAAAAAAGGAAGGATATGTTCGCATATCCTTCCTTTTATATTTTAGTTCAGGCTTTATAACTACACCACCTGCCTTTCTTTAGCCCTAAAGAATTCTACTGTCTGCGCCAGGCCATCTATAAACCTTTTGGTAGGCTGGTAGCCCAGCAGTGTTTGCGCTTTGCTTATATCAGCCAGCGAGTTTCTTATATCGCCTGCACGTTCTTCCCTGTAAGTGGCATTGTGTGCTATACCCAGCTGTTCGCGTATCGATTGGTACAAGAAGTTAACTGAGAAGTTCTCTCCTACTGCTACATTATAAGCCTGTCCAAAGGCAGCCTCATTATCGGTAAGCATGCCGCGTATATTGGCCTGCACTGCATTATCTACAAAAGTAAAGTCGCGGGTCTGTTCACCATCGCCATTTATATATACCGGTGTTTGCTGCATGATGCCGCTTACAAACAATGGTATAACAGCCGCGTAGGGCCCATTAGGGTCTTGCCGTGGCCCAAACACGTTAAAGTACCTCAATCCCACTACCTTCATGCCGTATAGCTTCGCAAACACTTCTGCATACAGCTCATTGGTTTTCTTGGTTACTGCGTATGGCGATAGCGGGTTGCCTACTTTCTCCTCCCTCTTGGGCAGGTTAGGCTCATCCCCATAAATAGCCGATGACGATGCATATACAAAGGTCTTCACACCCTCATCCTTAGCAGCAGTTATCATGTTCAGGAAGCCGCTTATGTTTACTGCATTACTCGTCACTGGGTCTTTCACACTCCTTGGCACCGACCCCAGCGCTGCCTGGTGGCTCACGTGGTCTATTCCCTTCACAGCTTCCACGCAGGTATCATAGTCGCGTATATCGCCAAGTACAAACTCATAATTGGCATAGCTGCTAAACAGGTCTATATTAGACTGCAGGCCCGTTGCCAGGTTATCCAGCACACGCACCTTACCTGCACCATTCTTTACCAGGTACTCCACAATATGGCTGCCTATAAAGCCTGCGCCGCCTGTTACCAGGAAGTTCTTACCCGAAATATCTTTTGTATGAAAGTTTGCCATAGCTATGAATTAAAGAGATGTTTGCCCGCAGGCTCAGTGGCTAAAGATATAAACCCTGTAGTTTATTGCAAGTTAACCTATTGCAAAATACCAGGTACAAGCCCCAAATACCGGGCACAGAAAAAAGGCCCTTCACAGAAAGGCCTTACTAAACAGATTTACCTGTATGTCTTAAGCTTTTGCTACAGCAGAAGAGGGCTTGTTAGCACCCAGCTTGTGCGTACGGCGAGCTATGCGTTTCTTACCAAAACTGTGCATTGATATTTTTCCGCGCTTTGTGCGTTTATCACCACGTCCCATGTTTAATTATTTTTTAGAGTGCAAAAATAGAAAAAAGCAAAGACTTTTGCCCTTGCTTTTTTTACAACCTGTTAGCAGACTACTTTTTACCGCTGCTTATTTTAGTTGAAAACTCTTTACCAGCCTTAAATTTAGGCACTTTACGAGCTTTGATTTTGATCACTTCGCCGGTTTGTGGATTGCGGCCATTACGGGCAGAACGATCACTTACAGAGAAGGTACCAAAGCCTACAAGCGTTACGCGGTCACCTTTCTTCAACGTAGTTACTACTGCGTTTGTAAAAGAATCCAGCGCTTCGTTTGCCTGTGTTTTGGTAATGCCAGAATCCTTGGCCATTGCATCGATTAATTCGGCTTTGTTCATAGCTTTTTTGCGTTTTTGTGTGAAATAATTTTTTGAGGTTAGACAAATATACTCACGTTTATCACACTTGCAAATATTTGCTAAAAAAAAGACATACTTAAAACCCTTACCAGTGGCAGCTTTCCACATATCCACACTCCCAATTGTCATAAAACCACACTATTTCCCCAAAAAAGAGGCAAATACAGCGCAATCGTTGCCTTAAATAAAGCCCCCCTGCTGTGCTACAGCACCTCCATCACAGTTCTGAAAGCCACTACTTTATCACCAAATTTGCCCAGCATTTTGGTACGCATACCCGGTGCATGTGTATTAATATAGTTGTGGTAATCTTCCATACTATCGCAATAGTATTGCACTACAAAGGTGATACCTTCTGCATCATCGTGCTCCAGCAGTTTGCATAGCCTGTAGTCTGTAAACAGCCCTGTTTGCAGTAGCTCGGGCATGTGTGTGGTTTTCATCCAGCCCACCCATTCATCAGCAACGGTGTGGTCTGCTTTCAGTGTTATGTTGTATATGATCATGATTCCTTAATCAGATTATTGTTACCATTTTTTCTCCATTGTGTCCAGTATCATCATGTAGCTCACATAGCGCTCGGGGGCTATGGTGTTGTTGTCCACGGCTTCCTTTACCGCACAGCCCGGCTCATTGATGTGCAGGCAGTTATTAAACCGGCAGTGCGGCAGCAGCGCCCGCATCTCAGGAAAGTAGTGGCTCAGCTCTTCACGCTCCATATCTATCAGGCCAAACTCCTTCACCCCCGGGGTGTCTATAATATTGCCACCGCCCGGCAGGTCAAACATCTCTGCAAATGTAGTGGTGTGCTGGCCCTTACCGCTCCAGTCGCTTACAATATGCGTCTTCAACCCTATTCCCGGTATCAGCTGATTAATAAGCGTACTCTTACCAACGCCCGAGTGGCCACTGAACAGTGTAACACCACCCTTCAGCCGCTCCCGCAGTACCGCCAGGTGATCGGGTTGTGTAGCTACTATGGGGTACACCTCATACCCTGCCCTGCCATACATATCCTTCCAGTGCTGCAGCTGTTCCTCGTGCTTTTCTTTCAGCAGATCTATTTTATTGATCACTATGACCGCCGGTATATGGTAAGCCTCGGCCGTCACCAAAAACCGGTCTATAAAACCATGCGATGTGCGGGGCGATGCTATGGTAGCTATGATCAGCGCCGTATCCAGGTTGGCAGCTACTATGTGTTTCTGGTTCCTGTTGTGGGGCGATACCCGCACTATGTAGTTATTACGCGCAGCAACATCTTTTATGGTAGCCGTGTGCGTGTCTTCGTTCTCCACCTCAAACATTACCGTGTCGCCTACGGCTATGGGGTTGGTCGATGATATGTCTTCATCTATTTTCATCTTCCCCTTTATCCTTGCCTTCCAGATTACACCATCTGCATCGCGCACTATGTACCAGCTGCCGGTGCTTTTATACACCAGCCCCTTCCTATCCCCGTATGTTTGTTGTTCTGCCAATTAACTGCCTGTGAGTTGCAAATATAAAGGAGTAGTATTGAATACCGTTTGCTGTGTTTGAGATGATTAGCTATTCGGTGCTGTTATACTCAATTCACTTCCACCATTTCCTTACTTTTTTTGATGCCAAAAAAAGTAACAAAAAAAGGCAGTCGGCAGCTATTACCGCTGCTGCCGACATAGCTTTGTGCAGGCAGCAGTACTACTGTTCTGCCCAGCTAAACAATGCTACCCCGTAGCGGCTCAGGGCCAATCGCTCCCAAACTTCACAAGAAAAGCCCAATCCATATTCAGCCACCTTTTTTTGCACCGATACTTCATCGGTTGCAAAAAACCAGTGGCCCACAATCAGGGAACCAATACGTAACACGCAGCTATGCTAGCTTTTAAATCCGCGGAGCGATTGATTTAAAAGTGGCCTTTTTTGTTTCTTTTTTGGCCATGCAAAAAAGAAAGGACAACACGGGCAGGTAGCAAAAGATAATTGAACGCTACTCATACCGCAACGCCGTTATCGGATCCATTTTGGAAGCCTTTATGGCGGGGTATATGCCGCTTATCACGCCAACGATGCCGCATAGCGTCACCCCCATCATCATCCACAGCCAAGGGACTATAAAGCCTGTTTTAAAAGCAATGCCCAGCAGGTTGCCCACACATATGCCACTGATAACACCTATTACACCACCCATAAGGCTGATGAGTACACTCTCTGAAAGGAACTGTCTTTTTATGGCGCTGGGACGGGCGCCCATGGCCTTGCTCACACCTATCTCCCGCGTGCGTTCCGATACGCTTACCAGCATGATGTTCATTAGCCCTATTACACTGCCCAGCAGGGTGATGATGCCTATTACCACTGCCGACCAACGTATGTACTTAATGTTATCCATCAGCATACTGGCCAACGCATCGTTCTGCATGATGCTGAAGTTGTCTGCAGCCTTCAGTGGCTGCTTGCGCACTACGCGGAACAATCCCTCTGCCTCCTCTGTGGCAAACTCTTTGGCTTCCACCTGGTTCACCCGCACACTGATCAGGTAGCTTTGGCCGCCACCATATACACTGCGTGCCGTACCCAGCGGTACCAGCACCGTATTGTCGGGGTCCATAACCATACTGCCCCCCTTGGTTTCTGTAACGCCCACTACGCGGTACTTTACATCGCCCACACTTATTATTTGGTTTATGGCATTGGCCGGCTTGTTATGAAACAGTTTTTTGGCAATGCTGCTGCCTATGATGCACACATAGCTTACCCCCTCCACCTCGTACTGGCTAAAGTCGCGGCCCAGGTCCACCTTCATATCGCTTATGGGCAGGTACTGCTCGTCTACACCTATTACGCGTATGTTGGGGTTGGTCTTTTCGCTGGCATAGTGCACCGTGGCTACACTGGTGCCATTTACGCTTATGCCCACCCGTGCGGGGAAGGTAAAGCGCTGCTTAAAGGCCCTGGCCTCATCGTAAGTAATATCCTTGCCCTCTGTAACGTAGGTGCTGAAACCGCCCCGATGTTTTTTCTTCTTCATCACATCGCTGCTGATCTGGAAGCTGTTTACACCCATACTGCTGAAGTTGCTGTACACCGCACTCTTCATTACCTCTATGGCCGTGAGTATGCCCACCAGCGCCATAATGCCCAGGCCTATGATGCTTATGGTAAGTATGCTCCGCAGCTTGTTGGTCCGTATGGCACGGAAGGCAAGGGTAATATTAAAGAGGAGTTGCTGCATTGGTGGGGTAAAGATAAATAAACAGCCGTCATTTCAAACGAGCTCATTCAGCAACATATCTAGGACCGTCATCTCGCAGTCGCTTCTTCAGCGACGGAGAGATCCGCCTAATCAAGGAACTATCTATTTCATGCACTGCTTAAGTATATCCACAATTTTCATAGTAAAATAAAAGGGGAGGCTTGGACCAATGCGAGAACGCATAGACAGCAATCTGAAGATTGCTGCCCATGCTCAACCGATTTCTCGGCTCGCGCGTCTACCAATTCCGCCATCACAATTATATCATTACAAATACGACGCAATAAATTTCAACTACTTCGTAGGTCTGCCATAAGAAACCACGACTGCTTCTCTCTTGTTTGAATGAACAGGTTTAATATTGTCTTTCTTACATCTATCAGTACATCATCAAACGGCAGTCCCAGGTATGCAGGATTCAATGCTTTTTGTTCAATAGCCATTTGGTTAATCATACCTTCAAAGTGTATTGGGTCGCGGTTAATATCAAGCACTTGTTTGAATATGTAATCTGCTGTCAAAACATAAAAAGTAGGTCGCTCATTGCCAATTGCTTGGTTCAGCATATCCGTCGAGGTTTCTAAATCAAAAGAGAAGAAGAAATTATCATAAAAACTTTCAAATCCATTTCTAAGGTCAATTTGAGAAACATCATTACTTGCTGCAACTATTGCACGAAAAGGCGCTCTTTCATCGGGCATTACGACACCTAATATTTTCAAACCAACACACATTGACATTATTAAAACAAGCTCATTACCCAATAGAATATTTATGTCCCTGAAGTATGGAATTAACTCTGACCAAAGAACCTCTTCGCCTGATTTTAATACAATTCCTTCTTCACCACCATGTGTCTCAATATGTATAATTGGGAATAATTTATTGATTTTAATTCTTTCAGCTATAGTGGTCAACAACAATTGTAGACCCACTTTACTGCTAACATGATACAATTCAGATGTTAATTCTGGTTCTTGAAACTTTTTATATTTAACAACTTCTCTATGCAGTATACTTCCAGTTTTCACATCATTTTCGGCTAAAGACTCAATAATAATAACAGCGAACGAGGCAATTGTGTCAGATTTCATTTATGCAAAGTGTTTACTTGTATAGAGCTACAATAAAATGGGTCTTTCAGCTTAACAATTGCCTATTATGTGTTAGTCTTGCTTATGAAGATAACCTAATTTCTACCCACTGTCATAATGTTTCAATAATTCAATAATCCTCGCTCGGCATAGTCTTTTTCAGACTACGTCGTAACCGTGGCAATCTCCAGATTGACGTCTATATTTTATACACAACGCATTATGCTTTTCATACTTGCTAAAACGCTAAGAATTTCTAGGAGGATTGATAAATGGACGCTTTCAACCAAGAGATTAGTCTTTAATTTGAACTAGTTCTGTAACATCTACTTCAAGTTTTTCCGCAAAAAGGAATATTAGTGATATACTTGGATTCACCTTACCCAGTTCAACCCGGTTAATGGTGCTCAATTCCAAATCGCATTTATGAGCTAACTGCATTTGCGATATGCCCTTTAGCATCCTGATGTGCCTGATTCTTGCACCAATTTTTTTTACTACTTCATCATTACGATATCTGGGGGTGCTCACACAGCAAAATGAGGTTCTTTGTGTGAAAATATATTAGGCGTTAATGCCTAATATCGAAATAATATATACCTTGCAAGAAATATAAGCGTAGTTATCCGCTTTAACATCATATTTCAACCACTCACACCTAAACCAGTTTATTATGTGGCGCTTCTTTAAAGCAAAAAAAGTACACAGCACCCACCCCGATTTCCCGTACCATGCGGGCGAGTTATCGGCCTATCTTGCCGATACCCATTACTTTATTATTGCCCTCAAAGACGGCAACGTTATCCGTCACCATCCACAAAATTCCCTCACCTTCCACGACTGGCTCATAGCCAATAAAATAAGGGACGTAAATGCCAGGTGAAGTACATATTACACTGTGGAACACTCCCCCGCGTGGAACGGTGGATATCATGTTTTGGTGGGCATATCCCTGCAAAGTAAATTGCTGCCGCATAAACCTGTAAACCATGCCGCAGTACTCATCAAATAATATTTCTGCTACACTCCAAAACCACATCCCCCTGTCCGGTACCGGACAGGCCAGACAGTTGAATAATAACGCATACAAGCTACAGCAAAGCATTTCAGCACATACAAGACCACCCCATGTCCGGTTTTCAATTTTATTTCAGACAGGACACCTCCACTCCCAAGTTCCCCTCCTTCCTTCAAGGAGGGGTGGCCAACGGCCGGGGTGGTTAAATCAAACAGATAAATAGTCAAATGAAAAGATATCCGGATCACATATCCCACGCGCGACAACCACCCCCAACCCCCTCCTTGAAAAAAGGAGGGGAGCTATGAATGGAAAAAGTTTAATCACGCAATAAATAATTACCACCACCTTTTTCTACTTTTAAATATGAGTAAGCCAGCTATTCATAACGTTAAACATCTGAAAGGAGCCCGTACTCAGCTTCGTAAAACACTCACTCCTGCAGAAGCCATACTCTGGAATGGTTTAAAAAATAGCAACCTTGGCAACAAGAAATTTCGCAGGCAACACAGCATCTTAAATTATATAGTAGATTTTTATTGTCCTGAAGAACGATTGATTATTGAGTTGGATGGTAATCATCATTTTCTTCCTGGCGGCCCAGAGCACGATGCCGAACGTGATGCTGCTTTAATGGCACTAGGATTTAAAATATTACGGTACGAGAACGAAATAGTCATTAAGCATTCGGCAGAAGTATTGGAAAATATTGCCAGCCATTTTAATAACCCTTAAAGCGTGGCTCTGCGCGAGACAAACCACCCCGGCCTGCGGCCACCCCTCCTTGAAAAAAGGAGGGGAGTTCAGCCTCACAAAAACAGACAAAAAAAAATGTCCGCCACTGGCAGACATTTTCTCCAAAACCCGCCACAGCAAAGCTTCTAAACAAAATATAAAAATCTATCCTACAGACAAAAATGGACATTTCCGCCCAAAACCACCCTAAAATAAAACGTGATCCGGCGCGAGACAAACCACCCCGGCCTGCGGCCACCCCTCCTTGAAAAAAGAACATAACCCCGCAAACACATAGTAAAAAGCACTCCCCAATACAGACAAAAAAAATGTCCACCACTGACAGACATTTCCCCTGAAACGAGCAACAGCAAAGCTTCTCAACAAAACACAAAAGACACTAGACAGACAAGCATCATTGTCCAACAACACCCAACGCCTGTACGCTTTTCAATTTAAAATCAGGCAGGGGCTTATGCACAGCTGCTTCCGTTACTTTATGAGTGCGCTCATTTATTTCTTTAAATATGTTGCAAAGGTCTCAATTTTATCCATGCTCATTGGTTTGCTCAGAAATCTGAAAACATATTTGTTCTCTTCAGCGCGTACCCGGTCTGCCTCATTCAGTGATGTAGTGAGCATCATGATAATACAGTTCTTTTTGATGTTCTCTGAGAGTTTTCCATATTCTTCCAGAAATTCGAAGCCATTCATCTCAGGCATATTTATATCCAGGAAAATCAATTCCGGCAATTCTTCAGGGGTGTCTTCTAAAGAAACGAGGTATTCCAGGGCTTCCTTTGCCAATTCATAGCATACCACCTCTTCTGCAAAGAGGTGCTTTTCCATGGCATACGAAGCAACATATCTATCAACTTCGTTGTCATCAATGACCATAACTCTTTTATGCACGTGTGTTGTTGAATGTCCCATTTAGTCTTTTTTATGCTACTTGTGAATTTGGAATGTATATCTTGAATTCAGAGCCTATACCTATCTCAGAAATGAGCTCTATCCTGCCACTTAACTTTTCTATACTCTCTTTTACGATGTACAATCCTAAACCTGAACCAACGGAGCTTTTGGATATACGATAGAATATCTCGAACACTTTATCCTGATTCTCTTTGGTGATCCCAATTCCATTATCTTTAACAGAGATGCTTGCCTCGTGTTCAGAGACTTTGACCTCAATTTCGACATAAGGGTTAGGCGCTTTGGGGTTTTGATACCGGATGGCATTGGAGATCAGGTTGTTCAGTATAATGCTTAAACGTGTCTTGTCAGAATAAAAGACCAGACCATTATTTATGCTCGTCTTCAATTCCACCTGCTTTTGTTCGCCAGACATAAACTTAAGATTGTCGGTAATGTCGTGCAACAACTGATCAAAATGTATCTCTTCTTTTTTTACTTCCAATCTCGAATTCCTTGAATAGTCTAAAATATCCATAATAAAACCGTCGAGCTTGTTCACGCTTTTTTTCAGCATCCCAATATTTTTCAGCATAAAGGCATCCAGCACTTCGCCTTCGCATATACTAATAACCCCCATCATAGATGCAAGTGGCGCCCGCAGATCGTGAGAAACACTATACACAAAGCGGTCCAGCTCTCTATTCGCTTTCTTCAACTCTTCGTTCGATCGTTCAAGAGCTTCTTTTTGCAGTTGCTCCTCCTGCAGTCTTCCCATCTCAAATGTTTGCTCAATGCTATGCTGGGTATGTTTCTTTAAATTATAAGCCCACAAGCCGCAGATATAAAAAACAATTGTCGCCAAAATGCCATGTATGATAAATGTCTGCAGGGTCATGTACGGCAGTTGTGTAAAATAGATCTTGTCGTAGCCTATATACTGGAGATAACCAAATGAAGCATGATGAACAATGACAACCAAGGCAAGCGGCATCTGAAGTTCCCATTTCTGATAAGTGATGAGTATGGCGCTGCCAATAAAAGCAATAAAATGCATTTCAAATAATCCATGCATCTGGTATATGTATTGTGCCATAAATATCCCAAATACGGCGCTCAGCACATATTGGTAAAGATCAGAATCGGGCAATAATTTTTTTGTTGAGTAATATGCAATGAGTGATAAGCCACCTACGCCAATAGCGATACCCCAGGTATCGTAAAAAAAAGCAAGCAACAGGCCAACAAGAAAAAAACCAATCAGAAAATAATTCATGAGCCCGTCAGATTTCTCCTTGATCTCAAGGAGCGTAACATTGACCTGCTGATCGTGATTTTTATGTAGTTCTACAAAATTTTTCATGTGTTATCTTTTTATTTTCTGCATGTTGATAACTGGCATCCATACGCCTTGAAAGCATTTGCGTCCAAAACGGGTGTTGGATCATTGCTTAATAAGGTATCTATTGCCATTTGTGCATAATTGCTGCCCGGATCAGTGCAATACCTGCTTTTATTGTAGTTGCCCCTGTAATATAGGTGATGTTGAGCATCTAACAGCACGGCCTGGGGTGTAGAATACACCCCGCATGAAGCTGCAATTGACGAGTCGAACAGTATAGGAATATCCAAATCGTATTTGTCCTGGACCTGTTTGGCGGTATAGTTTTCATTCAACACCACAACCGCAAAGCGGATCTTATTGCCATACTGTTTTACAAGCGACTTAAAATGAGGAATGTTGAACCGTGAACAGGGGCAATCGGGATTAAAAAAATGTATGAAGACGGGCTTATGTGCTGTATTGGGTATTTCCCCTTTTAGATCTATAAATGTGCCTTGTAGCACAGCATGATAATTGTGGGGAACAGGAGTGGGGAGACTATATTTCCAGTCGTTATACCAGAAGATATATAATATGCCTGAAAACAATAATACCAACCACGCAAATACAAATATGCGTTTCATTTTCTCTCTATTGAACTCATCCGTTATCCGGAATACTTAGGCCTAAATTACAGTAGTTTATCTATACAACAAAATGAAATTAAATTAACGTGTTATCTTTTAAAAATCAACCCCTTTGTAAGAGAAAACAAACTTGCCTTCATTGCCAACAAAATAAGGAACATCAATGCCAAGTGAAGTACCTATTACACCATGCAGCAGTACTCATCCCACTCCCAAGTTCCCCTCGCGAAAACGCAGTAAAGAAGCACTCATGAATACAGATAAAAAAATGTCCGCCATTGGCAGACATTTTTTCTGAAACCCGCTACAGCAAAGCCTCACCAACAAAATATAAAAACACCTTACAGACAAAAATGGACATTTCAGTATATTACCAGGTCTGCTCCTCTACAGTACCAGCCCACTTGTTCAGTTGCTTCACAGTGGCGCCAATGTCTTTGGGTAATGGGGCCTCAATGGTAAGCAATGTGCCATCCATCTTTGTAAACTCAAGGGCGGCGGCGTGCAGGGCAAGGCGGCCCAGCAACGGGCGCTCGGCCTCATCGTTATCAGACAATTTAAATTTGCGCTTTATAGAAGACAGCATGAAAGGTTTACCATCGCCATACAGCTCATCGCACACCAGCGGGTGGCCTATAGACTGCATGTGCAGGCGTATCTGGTGTGTGCGGCCGGTGTGTATCTGAAACTGTACCAGCGTATATAGCGCCCATTGTTCCAGCACCTTGTAGTCGGTAATAGAAGGCTTACCCTTCTTGGCTATGATCATTTTACCACCTATGGCCGGGTGCTCGGTTATGGCGCTTTCTATGCGGCCCTCGGGGGCAATAATGCGGCCAGTAACCAGCCCTATGTAGGTCTTCTTCACCAGATGCTCCTGAAACACCTGCGACATATAACGGTGTGCTTCCTCATTCTTAGCGAAGCATATGGCACCGCTCGTTTCTTTATCTATACGGTGTACGATCCATATTTTCTGTCCCAGCTTAGCTTCCAGGTTCCTCCCCAGGCTGGGGATGTTCATATTGAACCTGTCGGGTATTACCAGCAGGCCGGCAGGTTTGTTACAGAT
The DNA here is from genome assembly GCA_013286835.1 of Bacteroidota bacterium. Classification (GTDB taxonomy): domain Bacteria; phylum Bacteroidota; class Bacteroidia; order Chitinophagales; family Chitinophagaceae; genus JABDEZ01. Next base: position 5,484 of record JABDEZ010000032.1, on the reverse strand, counting down.
TATTATATCGTCGTCTTCGTATAGTTTGTCAATTTGCATGTACAGTTTCCTTTAGGTATGCGGCCAGGCATTCGTCTTCTTTCTGGCGCATTATCTTTTTATCTTCTTCGTTCTTGTCTTTAAAGCCACAAAGGTGCAAAGCCCCATGAAATATTACCCTATGCAGCTCGTTCTGGTAGCTCACATTGTATTTTTCGGCGTTTTCCTTCACCCGGTCCACGCTTATATATATCTCACCTTCCAGCTCAGCTTTGTGTTCGCTCATGTCAAAGGTAATGATATCTGTGAGTGTATCGTGCGCCAGGAATTGTTGATTCATTTGCAGCAGCCTGTCGTCTGAGCAAAATATATAGGTGAGCTCCGTATCTGTCACCTCTGGTAAGTGAGTACTCACTACATTGTCCAGGTATGCTGATAGCTTTCTTTTATCATTTAACCCTGACTTTATCTCCTGTTCAAAAAATTTTGCGGGCATTATCTTGGTGTTTGTCTATAAAGTTCATTATAAAAACTGTGCAATGTGTATAAGATTTACCTAATTGCTCATAAAGATTCCACAAAAAAATAGACAGAAATGGTGCGTATGGCGTAAGCGGGCGGGGTTGTTTCTACTGGCAGCGTACATTTTACCCATATGTTACAAAACAGAAAAGATATAAATGTTGGTACAGATTTAACCATAAAGTACCAAAAAGCCCCACACCAGCCATTGGGGCAAACAGGGATACAGGTTACCTAACACTTACCACATAGTAAACCCGGCAATGGCAAAGCCCTGATGGCATATTTTTTACCTTAATTAAAACCTAACACTTACACATTATGCGTGCTATATGGACAGGAGCAATAGGCTTTGGACTGGTGAATATACCAGTGAGGATATACACCGCCACAGAACAGGCCACACTGGACCTTGATATGCTGGACAAACGCAACCACGCCAACATAAAATACCAGCGTATAAATGAAAGTACAGGCAAGGTGGTGCCCTGGGAAGACATTATAAAAGGATATAAGTACGAGGGCACTTATATAGAGGTAACAGACGAAGACTTTGAGAAGGCCAGCCCCGAAAAAAGTAAGATCATTAATATAAACGAGTTTGTGCCGGAGACCGAGATAGACACCATGTACTTTGATACCCCCTACTACCTGGAACCCGGCAAAGGCGGTGAAAAGGCATATGCACTTTTGCACAAAGCACTTGAGGAAACAGGCAAGGTGGCCATAGGCTCTTTTGTGATGCGCACCAGGGGAAATCTATGCCTGCTAAAGGCTGCCCCAGATGGCATAATAACCTTGGTAAGGATGCGGTTTGCAGAAGATATACGCCCTGCCGAAGACCTTAAAATACCTGCAGCATCGTCTGTGAAACCTGCAGAGCTTAAAATGGCTATATCGCTCATCAACCAGCTTACACCCAAGAAGTTTGACATTACCAAGTATAAAGACACCTACAACGATGAGCTGCTGAAACTGATACATGCCAAAGCAAAGGGCAAGAAAATAGCACAACCCAAATTTAAGATGGTGAAGAACAATACTACCAACATCATGTCTCAACTAAGGGAGAGCTTGAAAACTAAAAAAGCAGGATAACTATGACACTGGTAAAGTATAAGGAGAAACGCAATTTTGAAAGCACACCCGAACCAGAGGGCAAAGTAGCAAGTGGTAAGCACGACCTGATATTTGTAGTGCAGCGCCACCATGCATCGCAACTGCATTACGACTTCAGGCTGGAGCTGCAGGGCACCTTAAAGAGCTGGGCCGTACCCAAGGGGCCATCGTTAAACCCCGCCGACAAAAGGCTGGCTATGCAGGTTGAAGACCACCCTATAAGCTATGCCACATTTGAGGGCGACATACCCCAAGGCAACTATGGTGCAGGACATGTAGATGTATGGGACCACGGCACCTATATACCCGAAGACGAGCACCAGCAACCCATAACAGCAGCACAGTTTGCCAAGAACCTGGAAGCAGGCAGTATAAAATTTACCATGAAGGGGCGACATTTGAAAGGCAGCTTTGCACTGGTGAAATTTAAAGGAGAGGACAAAAGCTGGCTGCTCATAAAACATAAAGACCAATACGCCACCGAAGAACCTTATAGCAGTGAAGACTATGCTAAGAAGAGTTCGCTGGCCTATACACAAAAGCGTGCAGAAAAGAAGACTGCCACCGGTAAGGTAGCAGCTGATAAGAAGGTGGTAAAAAAGAAGGTCAGAACAAAATGAAATGATCCTGACCTTCTTTTATTTTTTATAATTACTTCATGTTATCATACGCCGTCTTCACCATATCATGGTGTTTGTGCAATGCAGGCAGCGCATCTGTTATTATAGCTTTCAAATCAGGGTCTTTTACATCGTTTTGTCCTTTTTCAAACATGCGGATAGCGCCATCATGTTTGTCAATCATCATGCTCAACCAGGCTTTATCCCAGTCTGCGCCTTTATTATTTTGGTTCAGGCTGCTTAGGTCATCCTGCGATTTTCCATCGTCGCCATCGGGGAGCATATAGTTCTTACCAGCTGCATAGGCTTTTACTTTTGCACCCAGTTTTTTATGGTCTGTCATCATCATTTTAGCATGCATTTTCACTTCTTTACCACCATTATCCGTACCTGCCTGTAGTAGCGCCAATTCTTCGTTATTGGCCAAGGCAGCCTTTACCACAAAGCTGCTATCCGGATTGCTTACCATAGCATCACGCACATCGCTGGCTGCATTTTGTGCTGCCTGTTTCACTTCCTGTACTGCGGTATCTATTCTTGTAGTAATGGTATCAGCAGTACTTGATGTTTTGTTTGAAGAATTGTTGCATGCACTTACAGATAGCAACGCACAAACTGATAAAACATTTAATAACTGGATGGTTGGCTTCATAATATATTGATTTTGTAAAAGCTCATAACAATAAAATTATGCCTGTAAAAAATATCTATAAATAAATGTGCATATAGCCATATTGATACCCTGCCATTTTGCTTAGCCAGTATTTTCATCAATTTGCTGTTAAACACTTCAAGATCAGCAGGTTTGCAATTGGCAAGACAACGATTATTATCATTTACCATTTCTTGTCAATTCATTCCACACCAGCATTTTTAACTCGGCTTGTAAAGATGGGAAGGAGGTCATTTTTTCCCATTCAGTAATCCCGCTTCAACGGGCAATGCTATTGCTTCACCAGGTTGTTCTTTATCCATATTCCTGCATAGGGCCCCTCTGAAAATAAAAGATCCAGCAGGCTAAGGTTGGGCGCAAAACCATTACGATCTGCAAATAGCTGGTAGTAGGGAGGGAAATCCCGGTCTAAGATCTTTTCTGATCTGGGGCTTCGCAGATCTATGTATTCCTTGCCGTAGTCTTTTATGAAAGTGTCAGCAAATGTAACCTGGAAGTTAAACCCTGCCTGTGTCTTCAGCCATTCTATAGTTGCCAGGTTAAATTCAGCAAGGCTATGGTATTGCTGCTCATATATAGCCTGCAGGCTATGCTCATAATGTTCAAAATAAGGGGCTCTTCGGTAAACAGATGTAATGGTACGCCAATGGTTTTGTTGCCATTTTTCGCTGTGGCTGATCTGTACATCGCGCATAGCAGTCCGTTGGTTACGGCCATGAACAAGAGGAATGCTTAGTTGTATAAGACCATTTGCACCTGCTACCTGGTAACGGTTGCGAAGGGTCATTTTCTCAAAATGTTCTGCCCGGTCAAAATATACCTCTGCTGCCTGCGTCACCTGTGCCCACCAGTTAAGGTTAGGAAATGGTAAAAATGAGCTAATAATGTGCGGCATGGGCAACGGTAATGTTTTGATTTAGTAATTTGCGAAAAATACTGCAATGACTCGAGCGCTACGGCTTTTTCTTTTAATATTATTTTCTTCCATACAGGCCCACGCAATAGAAGCAGTTCTGTCGCATACCATCTTTTACCTTCCCGATACCGATGGCTCTATGAAACCGTATGTAGAGGTAGCATGGCAGGCAAATCCCAAGTCGCTGCACTATGTACGGTCTGAGGCAAAAACCCTTTCTGCAATGATAGCTGCCGACATTGTTTTCAGCACCGATACCGGCATTGTTAGGGAAGACCGCTATACCCTACAAACCCCTGCCAAGAATACTGAACAGGAGGTACTAGCAATGAACGTGATAAAACTACACCGATATGGTATGCCCAGCGGAAAGTTTACTATGACGTTTACCCTTAAAGACATCACAGATACCACCAACAAATTTGTAGTAACAGACACCTTTACAATAGCAGAACCCGGAGTTGCGGCATTTTTTAGCGGCATACAACTGCTGGATACCTCATTTGCTGCAAAAAGCGACAATGTGTTCAGAAAAAATGACGACATACAAGTTCCGCTCTGTACCAATTTCATAGATGACCGGCACAGTTTTCTGCATTTCTATTGCGAATTATACAATACCAATACTGCAATAAAGGACGAATATCCTTTAGTGCAACACACCTTCATATCACAAAGAGAAAATGAATCGGCCTTCCCACGCTTTTCACGTTTTGATACTATTAAACCTGGCCAGGTAGCGCCCTACCTCGGCGATTTTAAAATAACCTCGCTTGCGTCGGGCAACTACTATATAAATGTGTCGTTAGTCAATGGCTTGCACAGACAGGTAGCCAACAGTTCATTATTTTTCCAGCGGTACAATCCAAACCCAGAAAAGACAAAAGAGGATACATCTGTGAAATCTGTAGCAGCGCTTGAAAATGTAACTGTGCTGGATCTGGCTACCACATTTGTATCGAAGTTCACGTATCCTCAACTGAGAGCAATACTTAAAATGCTGATACCTGTAAGCGACCAGATAGGCTACCAGACGATAAAAGGTTTTTTAAAGAAACCTGATGAATTGTATATGCGGTACTTCATCTACAACTATTTTTCCGGGGTAAATAAAAACAACCCTAAAGCAGCATGGGATGCTTACGCCATAAAAATACGCGAAGTGAACAGGCTATTTTCCTCAGCCACCACCCGTGGATATGAAACAGACCGCGGTATAGTATATTTAAGATTTGGGAAACCGACCGACCGTGTGCAGGTGGAAAATGAGGCAGGCGCTAACCCTTACGAAATATGGGTGTACGATGTAGCAATTACACCTGGCAGCGGAAGAAAGGCAGGTAATGGTATGTTCCTTTTTTATAGGCCATCAGAATCGGTAGCTGACTTTACCCTATTGCATTCTACTGTACCCGGCGAACTTAGAAATCCTAAGTGGCGCAGTGTATTGTATGTCAATCAAAACGGTAGTACCAACTCTATCAACTCAAGCTCGCAAGCTGACCAGCTGATAGGAAATAAGTAGCCTTTATAAAAAATAAAATTCATGTCGATAGCATTTTCAAAATACCTTGGTGCAGGTATCTTATGCAATTGGTGTGGCAGAGCCTATGGGTATTTATGTGAACACCTATGGTACAGCTAAAGTAAACATG
>JABDEZ010000031.1 GCA_013286835.1 Bacteroidota bacterium | reverse complement strand
GGTGCAGGCGGTGCAACCACTACTGGTGCAGGTGCATCGGGCTGTACATTTATGAGTACAAAATGTGGTACTACAACGGTTTTCTGCCTCACGTAATGGGTAACATAACTTACCTCGTACAAGGTATTTATAACAGGCATTTTTTCAACCAACTGCTTTACTGGTGGTGCAACTGGAAGTTCAATCTTAGGTTCTACTGGTTTAGGTATATCTGCTTTTACAATTGGCTTAGGCGCTTCTGTAACCGGAGGTTTGGGTTTTGGCACTTCTGCAATGGGCTCCTGCACTACCGGTATTTTTTTAACAATATCGTTATCGTGTTTCACTGGTTTCAGCATGGGGCGATAGGCCTGTACAATGGTACTTACCGTTTTGGGTACATCGCCATTGGCAGTTACCTGCAGATAGTTGCCGAGGCAATCGTATTGTGTGCGCAGTGGGGCATAATCTACCAGGCTTATAATATATGGCTTGAAGTCTATTTTCCTTTGCAGGAGTGTCTTTACCACATCGCACAGGTTGCCACCGCAGCTTTCGCCACCGTCTGTTATCAGTATTATGCTGTATGCATATTTGCGTTCGTCAACAAGATCATTTTCAGCAGCTTCTTTAAGTGCGTAAGCAATGGGGGTTACCCCAAGTGGAGTGATACTGGCCAACCTCAACGACATTTGCGTGTAGTTGTCTTTACTGAACATTACTTCGTTCTTAGTATCGTAGCAGTTGTTTTCGGGTACGGTGTACTGGTGGCCAAAAACACGAAGCGAAAATTCTACCTGGTCGTTTACCTTATACACACTATCCATAAGGTCGAGAATAATGCGGTCTGCAACCTGGTAACGTTTTTCGTTACCCCACTTTTCTACCATGCTCGATGATTCATCGAGAAGGATGAGTATGCGGGGTGACTTAACATCGGGTACGGCTTGCGCCATGGCAATGCTGCCGGTGATAAAAAAAAGGAAAATATAGAAAAAAAAGAAAGCCCGCATGTATGGTTTTAACTGTACGGGCAAACCTACGTCAATTGGCTAATATTAGGAACTTATTAGTAATTAAGATGCCAGACAGCCTGATATTTTCACATTACGTAATCAACAAGTTTGCAAAGAGAAGTAGGTGAACATAATAGTTTCTCTTAAATTTATAACTACTTCATGGTTTGATAAAAATCCAATTATATGAAACCTGTTTTGCTTGATATGGTTTGGCCGGCAATATTTGTAAGTGAAACCTTTTGGCATTTTTGGTTTTTAATTATAGGCTCAATAGTCATAGAAACTTTTGTGATCAAATATTTTCTGAAGTATTCCTGGAAGAAATCTATTATTGTTTCAATTGTTGGTAATTGCGCTTCAGGCATCGTTGGGACATTTGTTATGACTTTTGCAATGCTTTTCTGGCACCTTGTAGCAGACACACTTATTTTTCGTGCAACCTTTAACGTTTTTAACTGGGTAGCAACCTTTGTGATCATGTGCCTGGGCAGTGTGTATATTGAAACATATACTATCAAGATACTTTACAAAGAAAAAATAAAACGACTTTTTCTGCCTATGCTGGTAGGTAATTTCCTTAGCTATTTATTTATTGCGTACTATATGTTAGTCAATCATAAGATAAATTTATGATCAAGTGAATAACATTGGATTAGAGATTGTCACGAGGGTGAAATCTCTGTATTGGATCCAGTAACACTTATGTGCCAAAAGGGTATTATGCTTTCTTCTCCTCCAGTATCTTTATCTGGTTTAGTTTGTGCATTTCCAGTATGGTGGTTTGCCCGTCTGCGCTATCGTGGTACATGGGTACAAACTTGGCATTAAACTTCATTTCCTGGTAGGTATAAGAGGTGCGCTGCTGCACAGGGCTGCTATACACGGCATCAAAACCTATAATAAGAACATATATTTCCACATCAGCATTTGCCATGTCTTCGTATGTAAAACCGGCTATGGGGCTGTTCTCATTTATAGGGTGTACTACCGTCCAGTTCATAGGTAGGCTGTCCACTTTATAGCGCTCCAGCTCCAGGTCATAAAACTTGTAAACATCCTTACCATCTTCAGGAACTTTTAAAGCGATATTTACTTTTATCTCCACATTGGTGAGTACATGGTTATCCTTATACGTAACAAAGCGAAAGGTGAGTGCGGTTATGTCTTTATAGGGACTGATCAGCGCCAGATCGCTAAACATAAGATAAGAGCGCGGCTTAGAGAACCGCCCAAATATGAGACCGGTTGCCAATGCAAAGGAGAGAAACCCGATTAGTGCCTCTACAGCGGCTATCATGTTTGCCCAGTCGCCTAAGGGATTAATACGGCCATAGCCTACTGTAGTAAAGGTTTGGCAGCTGAAGAAGAAAAGCTCTTTATACTTGCCCCAATTGGTTGTGGCTGTTATACCCTGCAATTCACTGATCCCGGTTATCATATATGCTACTGTGAACAGCACATTAATGGCAAAGTAAAAAAGAAAGACAATGCCAATGAACTTCCAGCGTGATAGGTTGAGCATTTGCTGATATATGCTGAACCTATTAAAAAGCGATATGCCTTCACGCTTCAGATTGAATGAACCATCTTTATTGATGAAGCGGCCAGCATTGTTACCAGTTATAACACCAAAACCGGTGTCATTATTGGCTTTCAACCTGGAGTCTATGTTCTTTAGTTTATCAGTAGCCATAGTATATTGAAGCTAATATAAATATTTTTTGCCTTGTAAGGAAATACATTATCTCTGCAAGCCTGCAATTGCATTATCAAACGCAATAATATCTTCTTCTGTAGTATCAAAGGCACACATCAGCCTCACTTCGTGTGTGCTATCCTTCCATATATAAAATGGGAAATGCTCTTGTAGTGGTTCGTACCAGGCTGCTGGTATTTCTGCAAACACAGCATTTGCCTGCACGGGTTTGGTTACTTTTACTTGTGCATATTTATGCAGAACACTATGCAGCAATTGCGCCATTTTATTAGCATGTTGTGCAGTTTGTCGCCACAGCTCGTTGTGCAGCATAGCCTCAAACTGTACAGCAATAAAACGTGTTTTAGATGCCAGCTGCATGATCTGTTTGTGCTTGTATGCTATATGCTGGTTCAGGTCTTTATTAAAAACAACGACGGCCTCTCCAAACATCATACCCGCTTTTGTTCCACCAAGCGATAATATATCTACCCCGGCTTTGCTGCTGATATCTGCGAGACTACAATCCAATGCGGCTGCAGCGTTAAAGAACCTGCTACCATCTACATGCAAGTACATGCCATTTTCATGTGCCAGCTCTGCGATGGCTTTTATCTCGGCCGGAGTATATAGCGTGCCGTATTCAGTAGACTGTGTTATAGATATCAGTTTGGTTTGTGCATAGTGCACATCGCCACTGCGTATAAGCCTTTCTCTTATTGTGACGGGTTCTATTTTACCTTCACTATTTGCTGGTAGCGGGAAAAACCTGCAACCGGTAAACGTTTCCGGGGCAGACGATTCGTCGTTATAGATGTGAGAAGTATCTGCACACAATATGGCGTTGTATGACTGCGTGGCCGCACTAATGCTGAGCACATTGGCGCCCGTGCCATTGAACACAAAATAAACACTTGCATCAGCTTCAAACACCTGGTTGAACAATGCTTTTGTTCGGGCAGTAATTTCATCAGCGCCATAAGAGCGGGCATGACCTATATTGGCTTTTTGCAAAGCCTCCATTACTTGTGGCAATACACCAGCATAGTTATCGCTGGCAAAACTTTTAAAATGTTTCATTGCTGCTAAAGGTACTTAGAGGTGTGGATATAGACAATCTGAATATGATATTATAAATATTAACATCGGTATTGCCATTTATCCCCAATCTGTTCAACAGCTTCCTATTTCCGATTGCAAAGAATTATCTTTGACCAAACACCCCTTTACTCAAAATGAGATTTATAGTAACATCTACCGCTTTACTGAAGAATTTGCAGCAGATAAGCGGTGTCATAAGCGCCAATACGGTTCTTTCGGTTTTGGAAGATTTCCTGTTTGACCTGCAGGGCAATACACTTACCCTGACTGCAACAGACCTGGAAACAATGATGCGTGTGCAGATGGACGTAAATGAGGCACAGGGCGACGGACGCATATGCATACCATCTAAAATACTGATGGACTACCTGAAGAACCTGCCTGATCAGCCTATAACTTTTACCATAAGCGAGCAGGACCTGAGCATAGAGATGAGCAGCGAGGTAGGTAAGTACCGCATAGGTGGCGAAAAGGCTGATGATTTCCCCAAGGAGCCGGCACCCGTAGATACTACCAGCTTCATCATGCCTTCTATAGCACTTATTGAAAGCATTAATAAATCATTATTCGCAGTAAGTACCGATACTTTAAGGCCTGCAATGACCGGTGTGTTCTTTGAGCTGGCGCAAAACAGCATCACCTTTGTATCTACTGATGCCCACCGCTTGGTGCAGTTCCGCCGCAGCGATATTAACTGCCCGGTACAGGAAGGTTTTGTAGTGCCTAAAAAACCATTGCAACAATTGCGCGCTACATTGCCTGCTGATGATACCCAGCTGCAACTATCTTACAATAACAGCCACCTGTTTGTGACCAGTACCCGCCTGAGCCTGAGCTGCCGCCTGATAGATGCCCGCTTCCCTGATTATAAAGCAGTAATACCTACAGACAACCCGTACAGGCTTACGGTAAGCAGGGTTGACTTTTTGAGTGCGCTGCGCAGGGTGAACATATTTGCCAACAAAACAACCAACCAGGTAGTACTGGATATTAATGGCAATACTTTGCAACTAAGCGCACAGGATATTGACTTCTCTTACGAAGGCAAGGAAACCCTGAGCTGCCAGTATAGCGGTGAGGATATGAAAATAGCCTTTAACGCACGCCTGATGATAGAACTGGTGAACAATATAGAAGGCGCTGAAATAAACGTAGAACTGAGTACCCCAACACGTGCGGGCATCTTCCGCCCCGTAGAAACTACAGAGAATGAAGATGTACTGATGCTGCTGATGCCGCTGATGGTGGGGGTGTAAGATATCTAAATGCAAAATGCCGGTTGATCCTTATAGTTCCACCGGCATTTTATTTTACAAAAACAATGTATGGTTATGGCTTGGCCCTTTGCGGCCTAAGTGGTGGTATGCCTTTTCAGTGGCTTCGCGGCCACGAGGGGTGCGCATAATATAGCCCTCCTGTATCAGGAAGGGTTCGTACACCTCTTCTATGGTGCCGGCTTCTTCACCTACGGCTGTTGCTATGTTGCTAATGCCTGCGGGGCCACCTTTGAACTTGTCTATGAGGGTAGATAGTATCTTATTATCCATATCGTCCAGGCCGCTTTCATCTACGTTCAGTGCTTTGAGGCCATGCTCCACAATGTTCATATCTATTACACCATTGCCGAGTACCTGTGCGAAGTCGCGCATGCGGCGCAGCAGGCCATTGGCTATACGTGGGGTGCCCCGGCTGCGGCGAGCTATTTCAAGGGCAGCGTCGGATGTCAGTTTTACCTTAAGTACATCGGCTGCACGCAAGAGGATGCGTTGCAATATCTCGGCAGTATAGTATTCTAATCTTGACTTGATACCAAAGCGTGAAAGCAATGGTGCAGTAAGCAATCCTGAGCGGGTAGTAGCGCCTACAAGTGTAAAAGGGTTCAGATTGATCTGTATGGTACGGGCGGCAGGGCCGCTGTCTATCATGATGTCTATCTTGAAATCCTCCATAGCCGCATACATGTACTCTTCCACAATGCTGCCCAGACGGTGTATTTCGTCTATAAATAGTACGTCGCGGGTCTCCAGGCTGGTGAGCAGGCCGGCCAGATCGGCTGGTTTTTCTATTACTGGTCCACTGGTTTCTTTTATACTCACGCCCAGTTCATTGGCTACAATACGTGACAAAGTGGTCTTACCCAATCCGGGAGGGCCATGGAACAATATATGATCCAGCGCTTCGCCGCGCAGGTTTGCTGCCTTGATAAATATGCGCAGGTTTTCTATAAGATGCGGTTGGCCCGAAAAATCTTCAATGCTTTGCGGCCTGATACTGTTTTCATATTCACGCTCCTTTGAATCGAGAGAATCTGTAGGCCGCACATGAGATTTTTCCATGGCTTAAAGGTAAGTAATATTGAAGCTATAGCGTACCAGATCGACAATAGTAAAAATGAGGAGATTATCGCAAAATCTTCCTATTTTTACAATTAATGCCTATTAATTAATCTATCAAATTGATTTGACTTAATATAATTTCGTTTCTTTTTATTTACTTGGATGACATCTAAAAACCCAAATTCGCTAAGTGCTTTTAGGTCTGTACTTGCAGTAAACCTTGATATATTAAACCTGTTTTCGATTTCCTTTATACTTAGTACCCGTTCGCCATCGTCATAGATGATCTTTAATATTTGGGCCATCCGGTCATTTATACCCGGTATTTTCATAAATTTTGCTGCTTGTGATACTTGCTGCTGTTTACGGCTAATGTATTGCTTCAGAGCAGTATAGGCCTTTTCCATAGTTTTAATATGATAATGGATGAAGTATCCTATATCGTTTTCATCGGTTTCAGTATATAAATAGGCCTTTTCATATTGTGCTTTGTTTTCCTGGATAATTCTTGAAATAGATAAATATTCCGTAAGCCAATATCCTTGTCTCAACATATACCAATAAAAAAGTGCGCGAGCTGTACGGCCATTGCCATCTACAAACGGGTGTATCCATCCAATCATAAAATGAATGATGCAGCCCTTAACGATGGGGTGGATAAAATTGCTGGTATCGTGATTAAAAAAATTGCAGAGGTCACGTATTAACTCTTTCAATTCTTGTGCGTTTGGAGGTGTATGCACCACTTCACTATTACTGTGGTTCACTACATGTATATCATCGGTTATTCTAAACCTACCTTCATCATCATTTTCATCTAACGTACCTTTTGAGATAATCTGGTGTATATGCAATATACCTTCAGGAGATAAATCTTCATTTTTATGATGAACAATATGTTTCATGGTAATGAAATTATTCATGATCATTTGTTCTGATTTGTTCTTAGGCCGTTTCTCTTGCCTTATCATGTCCTTGGCCTGCTTGCGGGTGGTTATGGCACCTTCTATTTGGCTGCTGCTAATAGCTTCCTCCATAATCGAGTTAACCACAAACTTTGTTTTATCCGTTTCGGCAATACCAGTGTTACTGCCTAAATTCCCACCTATATGTAAGTCTGCTTCGTGCAAAGAGCGCTGCATAGCATCTGTAACCATAAAATTGAAAGTATATCCACCAAAACGAAGGCTGGTGTACCGCAGTTTTCGATGCAGCTTTACGGCAGACCATAATTCAACTGGGCTGATAGTTTTTGCTTTGTACTTTACCTTATCCCAATATTGATACTCATTAATGATGGGTGTCAAATCTCCATTCATTTGCAGCTTTACCATGATAGGGATAATATCATCGGTAGTCATAGTTATATGTGGTGGACGTTCTACCATAGTAAGTACAAAAATAGGAAGATTATTTCAAAATTCACCTATTTTTACCATTCCTTATTATTACATCTGTCCTATCCTACATTATAGCGCTAATAAAATTACCTTTGCGCAAATTTTAAAAAGTAATTATGGCCCTGCAAGTAGGAATAGTGGGTTTACCCAATGTAGGAAAATCAACGTTGTTTAACGCTGTGAGCAATAGTGCAAAGGCACAGGCAAGCAATTACCGTTTTTGTACCATAGAGCCCAATGTAGGCCAGGTAGATGTGCCGGACGAGCGCATAGATGCGCTTGCAAAGCTGGTGCAGCCCGACCGTACTGTGCCAACAACCATAGAGTTTGTGGATATAGCAGGTTTGGTAAAAGGTGCCAGTAAAGGTGAAGGGTTGGGGAATAAGTTTTTGGCCAACATACGCGAGGTAGATGCCATAGTGCATGTGATACGCTGCTTTGAAGATGAGAACATACTGCGCGATGAAGGGGACATTAACCCCATAAGCGACAAGGAAATAATAGATACGGAGCTGCAGCTGAAGGACCTGGAAAGTGTAGAGAAGAAAATGCAGCGCGCAGAGAAAATGTTTAAAGTAGACCCTAAACAAAAAGTGGTGTACGAAGTACTGGTGCGCTGTGCCGAACATCTGGGCCAGGGTAAGAACATACGCGGTTTGCAGCTTGAAGGTGAAGAGCTGGATGCTATAGCAGACCTGTTCTTGCTGACGCAAAAGCCGGTGCTATATGTAGCCAATGTGGATGAGGCTGCTATACTTACCGGTAATAAATATAGCGAGGCGCTGAAAAAAGCTGCCCATGATGAAGGCGCTGAAGTGATAGTAATGAACAACAGCATAGAAGCACAGATAAGTGAGCTGGAAACACAAGACGACAAGGAACTGTTCTTTAGTGAATACGGGCTTACTGAACCAGGGCTGAACAGGCTGATACGTGCTGCATACCAATTGCTGAACCTGATCACCTACTTTACTGCCGGTGTGCAGGAAGTACGTGCATGGACCATACATCGTGGTTGGAAGGCACCACAGGCTGCCAGCGTGATACATACTGATTTTGAAAAAGGCTTCATAAAGGCAGAAACTATCTCTTACAACGATTTTGTACAGTATAAAAGCGAAGCTGCCTGCCGTGAAAATGGCCGCCTGCGTATAGAAGGTAAGGAATATGTGGTGCAAGATGGCGATGTGCTGCACTTCAGGTTCAACGTATAATTAACCAAGCAACATTGATATTTAAGTAAGAGACCCCGGCTATATGGCTGGGGTCTCTTACTTAGCGGTATCATTATAAGAATCAGGTTACCGATACGATGCCTGTTTTAATGGCGTAGATGGCAAGGCCGGTACGCGATTTTATATCCAGTTTCTGGAAGAGGCTTTCGCGGTAACCATCTACTGTGCGTGGGCTAACGTCCATTTTCTCAGCAATTTCTCTGTAGGTATATTCGCTGCAGCAAAGCACCAGGAAGCTGGTTTCTTTTTCGGTAAGTGCGTTGGAGTTTTTGGTTTCGGGTACCTGCAGTAGTTTCAAAACCCTGCCGGTAACCAGGTCTGAATAATAGAACTCGTGCTGGTATATTTCGTTTATGGCGTTTCTTAGTTCAGAGGGGTCTGCATCTTTGAGCACATAGCCGTTGGCGCCGTTGCGCAGCATTTTAATGATACTCAACTCATTATCGTACATGCTTAGGGCCAGTATTTTACACCCGGGATATTTCTTTTTCAGTGCATGTGCGGTTTCATAACCGTTCATTACAGGCATGTTTATATCAAGTATAAAAACGTCAGGTATTTTATCCTGTGTGGCTGTTTTCTCCAACAATTCCTTACCATCGCCTGCTTCATATACTACCTTCATGTTGTCGAACTTGGATATAAGCTCTGCTACTCCTTTTCTTAGTATGGCATGGTCGTCTGCAAGCGCTATACTTATCATAATTGTTGTTTTTTTACATTATCTACTTCAAGGCGTATAGTAGTACCTCGCTCTAACAGTGAGTTTATTGTGAGCCTGCCTTTCAGCATATCTGCGCGCATGTTCATATTATCCAGACCTATACCATCACTTTTGTTTTCGTTCCTGTTAAAGCCGATACCATTGTCATGTATATTCACGGCGAACATTGCAGACCCATAGTCCAGATAGACATCTATAGCCGTAGGTTTAGCATGTTTCAGGGCATTGGCTATGGCTTCTTGTATAATGCGGAAAACCAACAGTTCCCGTTCATTACCAAGGTTATATATTTCGCCCGATACATGCAGTTTCGCCTCAAGATTTTTTGCTGAATGTATATACGTAAGTTCTTTCTCAATAGCTTCTGCTATACCTGCCTTGGCAACAAAAGAATTGTTGAGGGTATGACTGATGTTACGCAAATCATTAATGGCCCTGCCCAATAGCTCTGTGGCTTCTGTTACCCGCTGTATGGTGTTTTCTTCGTGGCTTTCGTCCTTTATATTGTACAACTGGTACTTTACTGAGCTCAGTAATTGCCCTGCGTTGTCATGTATCTCTTCTGAAAAGTATTTGAAAGACTGTTCCTGTACCTCTAGTTTGGTTTGCAGCAACTGGGTATCGTAACGGTGTTGTATCTCCAGTTTTTCTGTATAAAATTTCACCTGCTTTCTTTTGTATTGGATCAGGAACAATATCAGGGCTGATACAAAGATCGTGATGAACAAAGTACCAGAAAGAAAGATGAAAAATATATTGTCGGTCGAATTCAAATGGGTGGGTTATTAGGTTGGGTTGATAATGTTAGGGGTCTTTTTAAGCCTTAACAGCGTATATCCTATAGATATATATACTAAAATGTTGAAAACAAGATAGTATATAAATATAACAGGATATTGATTCGATTTTTTTATAAAAATGAGGAACTCCCAATAGAAAAAAGTAACAGACCACCATATTAGCAAACTACGCCAGATATAGAAATGTGGATAGTCTGATAGTTCATATATATCTTCCCGGTTGGATACATTGTATAGTACGTACAAAGCCATAGGACATATAAGGAGGCTTTCCACAACTATCATATAGTTGTTATAATTCTCTATTTTCTGAACAGATATATCAACTAATTCAAAAATCACACTGCACAGAAAAGCAATTACAATAAGATACCATTTAGGTTTGGCTAAGATGGTATATAAAAAATAAATAGAAATAATTGCTAGTTCAAATATACTATATATATGTGATATTATAGCAATGTTATTAGTATTTCTGCCAGCAAGATATATAACAACTTCATTAATAAATATAGCAGCTACTAACAAATAAAATACACGAAGCGGTTTATCCATTTTTCCATATTGTAATGCACCAATAATTGCATTACAAAAGATAACAATGACGTAAGTAATGTATAAAAAATTTGTCATTTATGGATACTTAGTGTGAAACAGTATTATCTTGATGTTTGTTATACCTGCACATCATAGACCAGTATAACAAACATCAAGATAAACTAGAAGGCAGTATTTAATGGTCTCCCACTCGGCGGCATTCCAATATGTTCCAGAACACATTTATTACCGCTACCATCTGTATAATAAACCGGAACTCCGCCAGCATAGCAGGTAACAACAATTGTATCAGAACCATCATCATTTACACCTTGTTGTACATATATCTGGTCTGCCGATGTTGCCGTAATGTAAGATTGCAAATTTACAAGATCTATATAAAAAAGATCGGTTGGGCCAGGTGCGACCCTGCTTGTTATTATTTTGGCTTCAGCCAATGTTACAAATTCTCCAGACATGTTAGTTTTTATTTTTGAGAGTTAAAAATAATAATGTGAAAGTAATCATCCTGTTTTATTTGGTGGGGGGTATTTTTCCCATTTTTGAATGGAGGAAGAAAATTATCTAATCTTCATGCAAAATGTGCGGTTATCCTTACTTTCACAGTCTCATTTTAACGCCAGTATATGAAATACACTTCCATCCCATCTGCTCTATATACAGAGAATCGCCGCAGGTTTGTTGAACAGATGAAACCTAATTCTGTAGCCATTTTTCATGCAAGCCCTACGCTACCTAAAAGTGGAGATGGCACATATTCTTACCAGCAGGATGCTGATATACTTTGGCTAAGTGGTATTGTACAGGAAAAAACAATGGTGATACTGTACCCAGATAACCCGGATAAGAATGCTCGTGAGGTGCTGGTATTGCTGCGCCCTAATGATACGCTTGAGAAATGGGTAGGTCATAAACTAAGAAAGAACGAAGCCACATCAATATCGGGCATTAGCAATGTGAAATGGCTGGATGGACTGGATGTGATGTTGCAAGTGATGATGAACAGCGCTGATTATGTATATCTGAATACCAATGAACACAACAGGCTGGATACCGAACTGCCCCGGCTGGACCTTGAATTTGTACACAGCACCATGAAGCTGTACCCGCTGCACCACTATGAGCGCGCAGCACAGATAACAAAAAAACTAAGGCCCATAAAAACTGCTGCAGAAATAGCGGTGGTGAAACATGCTGTGGACATAACCCACAAAGCGCTGAACCGCGTGCTGCAATTTGTGAAACCCGGTGTAAAGGAATATGAAATAGAAGCAGAGATCATACATGAGTTTATAAGCAACCGGGCTACAGGGCATGCTTACGACCCCATAATAGCCAGCGGTGACAGGGCCCGTGTACTGCATTATATTGACAACAATGATGTATGCAAGGATGGAGAACTGATACTGATGGACTTTGGTGCACAGTATGGCAATTACAATGCTGACCTTACACGTACCATACCTGTAAATGGTAAATTCACACCAAGACAGAAGGAGGTATATGAAGCCTGCCTGGCAGTGCATAACTTTGGCAAAAAATTACTTAAACCAGGTCTCCTATTTCCCGACTATGTGAAAGCGATAAATGAGGAGATGGAAAGGCAGCTGATAAAAATAGGATTGATAACGGAGGAAGATATTAAGAAACAGGATGCCGATAATCCTGCCTTCCGTAAATATTTTTACCATGGTGTTACACACCACCTGGGTCTTGTAGTACACGATTCTGGAAGCTACACGGATGAGGTGAAAGAAGGAATGTTGTTTACCATAGAGCCCGGTATTTACATAGAAGAGGAGCAGATGGGCATACGTATTGAAAACAACATCTGGATAACTAAAGATGGTAATGAGGACCTGTTTAAAGGCATACCTATAACCGTAGATGAAATAGAGGCTGCTATGAAGAAAGGATAAATAGCCCGATTAACTATTGCGGCTTTGCGAGGTACGAAGTTTGTGGTTGATTGTTTATCGATCATGTAAAATCATACACTATGATACAGGCGCTGAAAAAAGGTTTGTTGCATCTATTCTATCCACACCTGTGCTATGGATGCAACAAACCTTTACTAGCCGGGGAAGATGTGCTGTGCCTGCACTGCGGGCTGATGCTGCCGGTAACAACCTATCATGATATTGCTGATAACGAGACCGCACAACGCTTTGCTGGTCGCCTGCCCTTTGCGTATGCAACATCTTACGCCCACTTTACCAACGACGGGTTGTTGCAACACTTGCTGCATGGCCTTAAATACAAGAACCGGCAGGATATAGGCCACTACCTGGGCCGGCAGTTTGCACAGGAACTGCAAGACACCCAATGGATAAAAAATATAGACGGTATTGTTGCAGTGCCTTTACACCCGCGAAAAGAAGCAGTGAGAGGTTATAACCAAAGTGTGCTGCTTGCACAAGGCATGGGCGAAGTACTACAATTGCCTGTATTGAAAAACGTACTGCAACGTGTGCGCCATACAGAAAGCCAGACCCAAAAGACCCGGGCGCAGCGTATAGTGAATATGCAAAACGCATTTGTAGTGAACGAAAGGAAGCTAAAAGAAACCCGCCATATATTGTTGCTGGATGATGTATTGACCACCGGGGCAACGCTTGAGGCCTGCGCTATAGCACTGTTGAAAGTGAAAGGAGTAGAGGTGAGCATTGCTACAATTGGCATAGCAGACTGATGAATAAATGCTTTTTGAGTGTGGTATAAATAACGTTTATGCAACTTATTGATTAATAGTCATACCTTAATATTAAATTAACACAGTAGTACAGCTTCATTAGTCATTTGCTCAAAAAAATTGGATCTATGAAAAGACTTTTTTCAATCGGGACCGCCCTTACGCTATTTGCGGGAACCGCATTTGGCGCGGGATACCAGCTAAATTTGCAAGGCTTAAGACAATTAGGAATGGGTGGTAGCGGAACGGCGTGGCCATGGGATGCATCGACCATATTTTATAACCCAGGCGGCCTTGCCCGGTTAGATGGCATACAGGCTTCGGTGAGTGGGTTGATGATCATTCCTACCGTACAGTTTGCACAGGCATCTACCGGTAATGTATATACCACACAGTCTCAACAATTCTACCCATTTAACGTATATGTTGGCGGCCCTGTAATGAAAGGCAGCAAATTGGCTGTTGGTGTTGGGGTATATACCCCGTTTGGCAGCGGCCTTACTTGGGATAATAACTGGGCGGGCAAGTACTTTATACAATCTATATACCTGCAAAGCATTTTTATACAGCCTACAGCCAGCTACCGCATCAACGACATCGTATCGGTAGGGGCCGGTTTTATATATGCCTTTGGTAACCTTGAAGTAAAACAAGCTATACCTGTTAGTAATGAGAATGGTGTGGATGGCCAGGCTGATCTTAAAGGAAATGCTAATGGTACTGGTTACAACCTGGGCGTGCAATTGAAAGCCAGCGACAAATTGCAATTTGGCCTTACCTACCGCTCGCAAGTAAACATGAAGGTAAAATCAGGCAATGCTAACTTCAATGTGCCTTCATCAGTTGCATCAAGTTTTCCAAACACAAATTTTACATCGCAATTGCCACTGCCACAGGTAGCGTCAGTAGGTGTGGGTTACAAACCTATTAAAAAGCTAACCCTGCAACTAGACATTAATTTTATAGGATGGAGTGCATATGACTCATTGAAATTTGACTTCAGCAAGCAAACTGCCGAATTGAAAAATCAGCATGCGCCGCGCCTGTATCAAAATACTGTAGCCTTTAGATTGGGTGGCAATTACGACTTCAGCAAAAAATTCTCTGCTATGGCAGGAGCTGCTTACGATCCTACTCCTGTACATGATGGCTTTGTATCGCCTGAGCTGCCAGATGCAGACCGTATAGTGCTTACCTGTGGTGTGGCATACAGCCCCATACGTAAACTGACTGTGATGGCTGCTTTGGAATATACTACTACAGCCAAGCGCAACTCAATTTACAACGATGGTAACCTGAGCCTGGATGGACAATACCAGACCAAAGCACTTACACCAGGATTAGGCATCAACTACAATTTCTAACCACACAAACAGGAAAAAATGAAGAAGATATATAGCGTGGGATTGCTGGTATGCTTACTTGCAGCCTGCAAACCAGACCTTAAAACAAGCGCACCTAAACCAGGTAATGCAGACTTCAGTGTTTACCTGGCTGTAGGCAACTCGCTTACTGCGGGTTATGCCGATAACTCCCTGTACTTAACAGGTCAGCAGAATTCTTACCCATTACGCCTTTCAGAACAATTTAAGCTGGTGGGCGGCGGTGCATTTAAGCAGCCATTACTGATGAGCGACGTGGGTTTGCCTTCGCAAAAACTGATATTAGGTTTATCTACATCGTGCCTGGGCGTTACATCACTATCTCCAATACCAGATCCGCAGCCGGTAAACTGGGCCGATACTGCTAGTATTGCAGCACAAGGGCCATTTAATAATGTAGGTGTGCCGGGCATACGCTGCATAGACTACATAGTGCCAGGATATGCCTTGCTTGCCAAGGCCGGCGGCATACCTTATGCCAGCCGCTTTTTTGCTAACCCCGCAGCAAGGCCGCTTGATGAAGCATTGCGTATCAAAGCCACTTTCTTTACCTGCTGGCTGGGATCTAACGACGTTTTACTGTATGCTACTGATGGCGGACAAGGAAATGATCCGGGTACCAATGTTAAGCCGTATGCTGATATTTCTGCACCGGCATTTTTTGATGCTGCATACAATATTGTAATTGACTCCCTTACATCAAATGGAGCTAAAGGTGCGCTTATGAACATTCCCGACGTTACTGCAATTCCTTTCTTTACCACAGTGCCTATTAATGCGCTGGTGTTGCGCAAGGGCCAGGCAGATTCTTTAAATGCTGCCTACCAGGGGCTTAACGGCATTCGTTTTGCAGCGGGCGCTAACAACTTTGTGGTACAGGATCATAACGGGGTACCTAAGCAAATACAGCAAGGTGAATATATATTGCTTACAGTGCCGCAAGATTCCCTTACCTGCGCAGGCTGGGGCAGCTTGAAGCCTATACCCAGCCAATATGTGCTGACCAGCGAAGAAGTAGCCAATGTAAAGGCTGCCACACTTGCCTACAACACAACTATACAGACTACAGCTACCAACCATAACCTGGCGTATATAGACATGAACAGCTACCTGAAAACGCTGACAGCAGGTATTACTTTTGACGGGGCAGCTTACAACGCTACATTTGTTACCGGCGGCGCTTTCTCTTTAGATGGAGTGCACCTTACACCACGTGGTTATGCACTTGCAGCTAATTTCATTATACAAGGTATTAATGCAAAATATAGCTCTACTATACCGGCTGTAGATGCGAATAAATATTCCGGAGTTAAGTTTCCTTAGTATTTGTTGAAAAATACAAAGCCCCGGTCAACAAACAGACCGGGGCTTTTTTATGGCATCTATTTCTTTCAGTAAATTTATTGTGATGGCCTGTAGGGGAATGAGCCACCATCAACAACATGAATATTCTGCCGGCGACGGAGTATGGGGTTCTGGTAAAAAAGAACAGTCCTGCTGTCCACATATACCTCTTCAAGCTGCATCAGTTGGTTCAGCTCATCAGGCAGCCGCAGTACACCACAATACACCACATCTAACTCTTGCAAGGCAGAACAATTACCTATAGACTGTGGTATGTTTTCCAGCCGGTTGTAGGACATGTATAAATAGGAAAGGTGTGTGAGGTTGCCAAAATTTTTAGGCAGGCTTTCCAGTTTGTTATTGCCAAGGTCCAGGAGTTTAAGATTGGTACATTGAGCTAGTTCATCAGGAATTGTTTCCAGCTCGTTATAGGAAATAATGAATCGCTCCAGGTGATGCAGATTGCCTATATCAATTGGTATATGAGCAATGGTATTGCCTGAAAAGTTCAGCGACCTTAACGAGGTCATGTAGCAAATGGAATCAGGAATCTCGGTAAGCTGGTTATAACCAAATATGGCCTCTTCCAGGTGGGTGAGCTGGGTTATGCCATTGGGTATTTGCTTTAGTTTGTTGCGGAACAGTTTAAGTGTTTTCAGATTTTTACAGGTAAACAGGTAGTCGGGTAATTTCTTAATGTGATTATTGCTGAGGTCTAACTCTTCAAGATTGCGGAACTGGGTAATAATGATGGGAACACTATCCAGCTTATTGAAAGGAAGCCTAAGAATATGTACATCGTCAGGGTTTTCAAGTGCACGATTAATATCTGTGTATATCCGGGTAGCCTCAGCGCTAAAAGGCAAGAACAGGGTGAGTAAAAGGGCGGGCAATAGGTTTCGCGTATTCATAATATGAATTTACGAAAATTTACTTAAAATACATTACTTATTTAATTCTTTATACTCTTCATTGCTCACCATTTTGTAGTCGGCCGGTATGCGGAAAGCTGCATTTTCAACGGGAGTCAATTCTATTTTTTCTATAGTAAAATGTATGAGCACTTCCTGCTGATCCTCGGTCACATCAAATTCAAGGGGTATGAAGTTTGCACCCGGCAGGCGATCGAATGTATGTTCAAATACTGGCTGCCATTGTTTACTATAGTATATAGTTTTGTTTGTACCATCAGTATAAGTTACTACTGCTTTTTGCGCATCATAGCCGCCTATGGTTTTCTTTTCCCCGTCATCTTTAACGGTGAAACCTTCAAACTTTTTTTGACGGGCCAGGTGTACTTCCATGTCGTGCTGAATGGCGTATTTTTTGCCTCCTGTAGTTTGTAAAGTGTATAAGGTATTGTTATTGCCGTTCATTATAACAATATCGTTATAGCCGTTATCCAGCTTTAGTTCTTTCCTTACCATCTTTCCTTTTATGGTATAAGTATAGGTGCCATCGTAACTTTTGGTGTCTTTTAGAGGGTTGAGGCTTTTAAATACCGCATGATAACGAATAATGCCTTCGTCAAATGGCTTTTGAGCAATGGCAGGGAGTGCCATGCCCAGGAGTACAAACAACAAAATATAAACGACCCTGTTCATAATATGCAGTAAGGATTTTAGGGTTGGTAACTATGTTACCTGGCATTAAATGTAAGCAATTTACCTGTCTGGCAATAAAAAAAGTCCCCTGTTTAGCAGGAGACTTTCAAATATATTGTCTGTTAAGATATTATTGGCGTGTGAACTTGCGGGTAGCAACTACGTGGCCTGCACCATCCATCATACGAATAAAATATATGCCTGATGGTATGTTGTCAATATTCAGTTTAGCGCTGCTATTGTCTAGTGTGTTATATACTTTAACCACTTTACCTATAATATTGTATATAGCAATGGTCTTTACATTTACATCAGGACTGTAAAGTACGTTTACTTCGGTAGTAGCCGGGTTTGGATATAACGTCACTTCGTCTGTAGTCCTGCTTATAGTAGTAACACCTGTTGCATACTTAGACACCTTGAATGTTATATTTTTTGAATAGTTACTTGCGAGATCTAACAATTGTATTGTAACGTAAAAGGTGCCATTAGTCACAGTACCGTTCATATTCATAGACAAGTAAAACTGACCTTGTGCAAATTGTGCATAGTTTCCCGAAGTCCATGTCGATACACCAGTAGTACCATTCCACAAAGTATCATGAATATTATAGTGGCAGAGCGTATTATCACATATGCCAAATGTTGAATCTGCAAGCCAGTCTGTTGGGAAGTTGCAAGCAACTACTTTCCAGGTTAGAGTAACCCCGCCAGTAGCAGTAGCAGTAATAAAATCGCGTATGTTCGCGTTAGTTTGTATCTGACCATATGCTGTATCCGCAACAGGGCTAAATGTAGCAGTTTGCGCAGAGGCCGAAACGGAATGCAAAACGGCAACAACAGTAAGTATAGAGAGTAAAATCTTCTTCATTTTCAAAACTTATTTGGATGCAAAATAATACTAATTAAACGATTGACAAAATTCAATTTCATGAGACATTGTTAAAATTGACAGTTACAATCAATACGAATGTTATTTTCGTACATTACAATTAAAGTATTTGCAAGTATTATGCCAGCACCATTCATGAAAAAGATAAAGAAAGCAAAGGGGTTTATAGCGGGGGTTTTGATAACAGGTACATGCTTTCTTTTCATCCAGGCAAAGACAAGCGACTCCTATTTTGAGATATCGAAGAACCTTGACATTTTCGCCACTTTATTTAAAGAACTGAACACTTACTATGTGGACCCCATAGAGCCGGGCAAGCTGGTGAAAGTGGGTATAGATGCCATGCTGGATGACCTGGACCCCTATACCAACTACATAACAGAATCTGACATAGAGGATTATGAATTTATGACCACCGGCAAGTATGGTGGTATAGGCGCTAACATACATAAAAAGGGTGATGATACTTATGTGGGCGATGTATATGAGAACAGCCCGGCGCAAAGGGCAGGCCTGCATCCTGGTGATCTTATAGAGTCTATAGGTAACCAGCCGTTGAAGGGCAAAAATATGGATGACATTAGCTTGCTGCTAAAAGGGGCGCCCGGTACACAGGTGAGTATGAAGGTAAAGAACCTATATACCGGTACTGTGATGTCTAAAATAATAACAAGAGGAGAAATTGAAGTTTCGAGCGTGCCCTATGCAGGCTTTGTGGGCCCGCAGAAAAATATAGGCTATGTGCGGCTTACCCAGTTTACCCAAGGTTGCGGACGTGCAATAAAAGTAGCGCTCGACAGTTTGAAGGGTGTGAAACCTGACATGAAAGGTGTGGTGCTGGACCTGCGCAATAACCCCGGCGGCCTGCTGGATGAAGCCGTGAATGTATGTAACCTTTTTGTGGACCGTGGACAAATGGTGGTAAGCACAAAAGGCAAAATGGCCGAGATGGACAAAAATTACAAGACGCAGGGTAACGCATGGGACACCCAGATACCGCTTACCGTGCTGGTGAACCACTCATCAGCATCAGCATCTGAAATAGTAGCAGGTACTATGCAGGATCTTGACCGTGGTGTTATTATAGGTGAACGCTCGTACGGCAAGGGCCTGGTACAAACCACTTACCCGCTGGGATACAATGCACGCCTTAAACTTACCATAGCCAAGTACTATACACCAAGTGGCCGGTGCATACAGGCGCTTGACTACACACACCGTAATGCGAACGGCAGCGTAGGCTATGTACCCGATAGCCTGAAAATAGCTTATAAAACAAAGAACGGCCGCAAGGTGCTGAGCGGTGGCGGAGTGGAACCTGATGTGAAACTGAAAGAAGAATCTATCAGCCAGATAGTAATTACACTATACACCAAGAACTATTTCTTTGACTATGCATCTGACTATGCGCACCAGCACCCCACTATTGCCAGCCCCGATAAGTTTACACTTACAGATGCAGAATATAACAGTTTTGTGAAGTGGCTGGATAATAAAGACTATGCTTACAAGACGGAAACTGAAGAAGCATTTGACTCATTGAAGCATGCTGCAGAAAAAGAGAAGTATTACGACGACTCAAAAAACCAGTTTGATGCGCTGCAGGAAAAAATATCACACGATAAGAAACAGGACCTGATGAAGTTTAAAGAGGGCATAGCACACGTGCTGGAAAACGAGATCGTATCGCGCTACTACTACCAGCGCGGCCGCATTGCCCAGAGCCTTATATATGATAAAGACCTGGAAAAGGCAATGGCGCTGATACAGCAACCAGCCGGGGAATACCAAAATATATTGCAGGGCAAATAAGCCTGTGACAGCAAATAAAAATGGGCTGGTTACTTTGTAGCCAGCCCATTTTTATTATAAATTACTTCGCCTAGTTCACGGTTGGAAGGAAGGCGTATTTCTTGCCGTATTCCATCATTTGGCTGTAAAAGCTTTCTGGGTAGGTAACTTTCACATCTGTTATGTCGTTGCCATTCATAACAGCTTCCAGTTTAGGCTGTACAAAGCCCTTGTATGGCTTTATACCCAGTTTGGCAAAGCGCTCCAGGATCTCCTTGTGCAGTACAGGGTCAACTTTTACGCCATAGTTTTCTACCAGGTCTTTACCTGCGTTATAGTCGCCTTCGCTTTTTATGCGCTGCATTTCTTTCAGCAATTCGCCAAACAACGTACGCAGCTTATTGTAATCGTTTACCTGCACATATGTTTTACCATTCTTCTTTACAAACTCCACTACGTTGTCTTTCTTGCCATGTTCGTAGGCCCAGCGTGCTATAGTTTGGCGGTTGCGCATGTGTGCTTCTTCCAGTTGTTCACCTGGTTTCAAACGGGTAAGCTGGGTCATCAGGCCGTTCATCATGTAGCTGTCGTACTCTGCTTTAGCCACATCCATACTTGGCATTACACCAATGTCTATCAGTTTCTGATCCATTATGAAGTACAGGCCTACCAGGTCGGCACGGGCTTCTTCAAGTGTACTTGCGTAGTTCTTCAGTGTTTTGTCGGTAGTCTCTACACCGGGGTTTATTTGTCCTGAAGCATGGCCTATACATTCATGCATATCGGTATGCAGGTCAGATGCCAAAGCGCCATATTTTTTCATGCGCTGTAATACTGTATCGTTTACTGCAAACTCATCCAGCATACCGCTTTTGGCACTGCTTACATTGTATGAATGGATGATGTTGCTGAGCGATACTGATTTTGAACCATGTTCCTTGCGCACCCAGTCGGCGTTGGGCAGGTTTATACCTATTGGTGTACTAGGGGCGGCATCGCCACTTTCTACTATTACAGTTATTGCTTTTGCTGTAATGCCCTTTACCGATTTCTTTTTATGTGCGGGCATTATAGGCGAGTTGTCTTCAAACCACTGGGCCTGGTTGGCTATGGCTTCAATACGTTTTGTTTCTTCCAGGTCTTTAATAGACAAAGTGCTTTCAAAGCTGCCCTTTTTGCCAATGGCATCCAGATAAACTTCTATAAAACCATTCACAACATCTACCCGGCTTTTGGTATCGCTAACCCATGCTATATTGTAGTTGTCCCAGGTCTTGAGATCGCCGGTTTTGTAAAAATCCACCAGCAGCATAAGCGCCTGTTTTTGTGCAGTGTCTTCAGCAACATCTGCCGCTTTTTGCAACCAGCCAATGATCTGGTCAATTGCTGCGCCATACATGCCACCGCTTTTCCATACTTTCTCTGTCACCTGGCCGTTTACTTTCACTACTTTACTATTCAAGCCCCAAGATGGTGCATTACCTTTCGTGTCAAACTTACTGTAGAAAGCTTCTACTTCTTTTTGCGTAACCCCTTCATAAAAGTTGTTGGATGAATTGGCCACGTTGTCAATGTTGGGGCGTTGATCCACTACCTTTGGCTCTACTTTAGGGTCGTAGATGATTGGCTTAATGGTAGCCAGGAAAGCATCAACACTTTGTGCACCTTTAGGCAGCTGTGTGGTATCACTATTCTTCACTATTTCAGCAAAGTATTCATAGGGGCATTCAGGTAAGAATTTCTCGTTGCTGTAATGGTGGTGGTTGCCATTGCTGAACCAGAACCGTCCGCAATACACTTCAAACTTCTTCCAGTTATCACTATTCTTATCCCCTTTGTAAGTGCCGTAAACGGTCTCTATTGTTTTGCGTAGTAATATGCCGTACTTGCTCTTCTGGTCATATATTATGTCCCTGCCGCTCAGCGCTGCCTGGTATAAGTAGTAAGCCAGTTTTTTCTGTTGCAGGCTCAGGCTGTTGAAGCCCGGCACCTGGTAGCGCAGTAATTGCAGGTCTGCAAACGCTTCAGCCTCCACCTTAAAGGTGCTGTCATAACCGTCAGCAACCACTTTGGTGGTATCGGTTGTAGTGGTTTGCTGCGTGGTGCTATTATGGCAGCTTGTGTTTAGCATTTGTGTTCCCATTAATAACATAAAGGGCACCGCCCATTTTTTGTGGTTAATATTAAATTTCATTGGTTGGCATTTGGATATGAGGTTAAATGTACGCAAACCTTTTTATTACCCCCTTAAGGGTTAACTCTTAAACTGCCATCTGCGAATAAAATACTGCACATTTCATACCATGCCTTATTTTTGCACGCGATGAAAAAATGTATTTTGTTTTGCTGCTCATTTGTACTGCTCATAGTGGCATCGTGCAGTGGGCATAAGGATAACGATGGAGATAATGGCACCTATACGCCGCCGCCTGCCGGCAATACAGTTGCGGCAGACAGTGTAAAAATAGCAGATGACCCTAATAATTTTACCTATAAAGTAACCATAAAAGCCGGTACCAATAGTGCTGCTTATGGTGTTTACGATGTAATAGCAGAATGGGGGCCCAATACCGCTGCCAGCCAGTTTACCATGCCGCGTGGTGGTGAAAAACTAAAGCCGTTAATAAAGAAAGGGACGGCACCATATACTTACATTATTGGTTTTCATTACGGTAACGACAAAAAAACCTTTTACGATTATTACCAGGTGAGTGGTAATAAGGGGATGATAGAAGCAAAGTATCTGAAAGCGTATTCTTTTAAGTGATGTTATCGTGGATAATACCCACAATAAGAAAGGAAATCACAGCAATGCAAGCCACTAAATGGGGTTATTGCATTGCTGATATGATATAGAATAACGGGCAATTATTTTACAATTGCTATAGCCATTCCGTCGTATTCTTTTGCGCCTACTGTTTGCATAATAGTAGCAGTGACCTTATTGCATGTAGAAAGGAATTTGTTGAGCCGTTGTACACCCTGCACCCTTTCGTCAGTGGTATTTTCATCCAGTATGGCTCCGTTCCTCACCACATTATCGCATATGATAATGGTGCCTGGCCTGGATAGTTGTAAGGCATATTCAAAATACTCTTTGTAGGGCGGCTTATCAGCATCAATAAATACCAGGTCAAAAGGGCCTTCTTCATTGGCTAAAATTTGTGGAAGGATGTCAATGGCCTTACCTATCCTTATATTTACTTTGGCTGAAAGCCCGGCATTGTCAATATTTTTTTGAGCTACAGCAGCGTGGTGCTCATCAAATTCAACAGTAATAATTTTGCCATCTTCAGGCAATGTGCGTGCAAGCCATATGGTGCTATATCCGGCAAGAGTACCCAGCTCTAGTATATTTTTTGCATTACAGGCAAGTGCCATTACCTGCAGAAATTTACCCTGCGGTGCAGATACACTTATGCTGGGTATTCCCTCCCTTTCTATACTGTCCAACGTGTCGGTAAGAGCTTTGTCTTCCGGTGCAAGCAGTTCGGCTATATAATTATCTACTTTTTCAAAAATGAGGTTGTCCATGTTGATGAAAGGTTAAAAAGGAGATATAAAGATAAGGATGCCGACACAGCTTTCGTGCAAGACGCAAATGCCATTTTGGTTAATCCTTTAAAAAGAAAACTACCCAAATGAACAAAAAAGGCACTTTGTATTATGATTGGCTGTATCTGGTTAGTATTAGCATAAAGATACTCCATGAAAAAAAGAAGTTCTAACCACCTATTTCGCCAGGTCCTAATATTTCAAGTGCCTTTTGGGCGGCAACCTGGCCGGCTTCTTTCTTATTGTAGCCGCTGCCACTGGCTACCAGTACGCCATCCAGCATTATGCCTACTACAAAAAGTTTGCGTGTGCCTTCCATACGCTCCTCCATAGTGTCGAAGGTGAGCACCTGGCCGCTGCGTTGTGCCCAGCTAAGGAGCTGGTTCTTATAATTGGTATCAGTGCTTTCCAGTATGTCCAGGTCTATATAGTTCTTCACCATTTGCTTAATGATGAAGCGGCGGGTCTTTGCAAAGCCTTGATCCAGGTACACAGCGCCTATAAGGGCTTCAAGCGCGTTGCCAAAAATATGGCTGCGGCTAAGGCCCCGGTCGTTCTGGTTGTACTGCACCATTTTGTTGAGGCCCATGCGAAGGGCTACATTGTTGAGTGTTTCGCGGCGCACAATGCGTGAGCGCAACTCAGTAAGGTAGCCCTCTGTACGGTAGGGGTATTTTTTAAAGAGATATTCGGCAATTATAGCGCCCAATATAGCATCGCCCAGGAACTCCATACGCTCATTGTTTTCCTGCACTTCCTCCAGTTTGGAGCGGTGCATGAGCGCTACCTGGTAGTAGCCTATCCTGATAGGGGTAAACCCCAGAAGGTGTTCAAGCTGTGATATTAACTGCTTGTTGGGCGAGAATAATTGTAAGATGCGTGAGGTGAACCGCCGCACAGCTACTTTTCGTATTTTTTAAAGATAACAGAGGCATTGTGCCCGCCAAAACCAAATGTATTACTGAGTGCAGCCCTTATGACGCGCTTCTGTGCCTTGTGAAAGGTGAAGTTGAGGCGTGGGTCAAATTCCGGGTCGTCTGTAAAGTGGTTAATGGTAGGTGGTACTGTATCGTTTACCATGGCTAGTATAGTGGCAACAGCTTCTATAGCGCCGGCAGCACCTAATAGGTGACCGGTCATAGATTTGGTACTGCTGATGTTTACATTGTAAGCATGCTCGCCAAATACACGCTGTATAGCCGCGGTTTCGCTTATATCGACCAGCGGGGTAGATGTACCATGTACATTGATGTAGTCAATGTCTTCAGGTTTCATCCCTGCATCAGCAAGTGCATTCTTCATTACGTTGAACGCGCCAAGGCCTTCAGGATGCGGTGCTGTAAGGTGATAGGCATCGGCACTCATACCGCCGCCGGCCACTTCTGCTATTATGTTAGCGCCTCTTGCAAGGGCGTGCTCATATTCTTCCAGTATCAAAGCACATCCGCCTTCGCCCAATACAAAACCGTCGCGGTCCTTATCGAAGGGGCGGCTAGCTGTTTTGGGGTCATCATTGCGTTCAGAAAGGGCTTTCATGGCGTTAAAGCCACCTATGCCTGCTTCTGTTACCACGGCTTCACTGCCGCCGCACACAAAAGCATCGGCCATGCCCAGCCTTATGTAGTTGAAACCGTCTATTATAGCATTGGTAGATGATGCACATGCACTCACCGTGGCAAAATTGGGCCCGCGGAAGCCATATTTCATAGATATATGCCCTGAAGCAATATCCAAAATCATCTTAGGTATAAAGAAAGGATTAAAACGGGGCGTTCCATCACCTTCATTAAAGTTCTTCATTTCCTGTATAAACGTGATCATACCTCCTATGCCGGAAGCCCAGATCACACCCACACGGTCGGGGTTTATACCCGGCGCATCAATGCCGGAATGCTTTACCGCCTCGGCAGCAGCCACTAAGGCTATCTGCGAAAAACGGTCAAGTTTCCTTGCCTCTTTGCGCTCAAAATAATTCTCCGGGTTGAAATCCTTCAACTCACAGGCGAATTTTGTTTTGAACTTGGTTACATCAAATTGTTTAATGAAATCGGCACCCGAAACTCCATTAACCAGTCCGTCCCAGTATGCAGGTACAGTGTTGCCTAATGGCGTAAGGGCACCGATACCGGTAACGACAACGCGCTTTAGCGATCTATTCATCGAAACAATCCGGTTACTAAAAAAATTTGATAATTACTTTACGTGTTCTTCCAGGTAAGCAACAGCCTGACCAACTGTGGTGATGGTTTCAGCTTGTTCATCAGGGATAGAGATATTGAATTCTTTTTCGAATTCCATGATCAGTTCTACTGTGTCCAGTGAGTCAGCGCCCAGGTCATTAGTAAAACTTGCTTCAGGTGTTACCTCTGATTCGTCAACACCAAGTTTGTCCACAATAATTTTCTTAACGCGATTTGCAATTTCAGACATGGTCAATCATTTAATTTTGTTGTGCAAAAATATACTTTTTGCGAAAATGTAAAAGTAGAATAAAATTTTATTTCTCGCAGGAAGTAATTATATAGGGGCCAAACAATTTATTATCCCTTTTTGGCCGAAGATATAAGGTAATTGCGATACATAAGGGGCGCTTTTATGATAAACGAGGCACACAAACAGTTATAGATGAATAAAGCTAATGGTAAACGCTAACTGTTATTTCTTATCTCGTCCACAATTTTTCCATCCAGCATGGTCAGTTTGCGGTCCGTCATGTCTGCCAATGTTTCGTTGTGTGTGATCATTACAAAGGTTTGCCCGAATTTATCCCTCAGCTGCAGGAACAGCTCGTGTATGGCATGGGCATTGGCTGTGTCCAGGTTGCCTGTAGGCTCATCGGCCATGATGATGGATGGTTTATTGACCAGCGCACGTGCTATGGCAACACGTTGCTGTTCGCCACCCGATAGTTCTCCCGGTTTATTCTCCAGCTTGCTGCCCAGCCCTACGGCCTGCAATGCGCCTGTAGCCAGTGCTATACCTTCTTTACGGCCTTTCCCACTTATCCATAACGGTACGGCTACGTTCTCAACCGCGCTAAACTCTGGCAGCAGATGGTGAAATTGAAAAACAAAACCCATATGCTTGTTGCGGAAGCGCGCCTGCTTCTTGCCGTTAAGGGCAAACACATC
>JABDEZ010000030.1 GCA_013286835.1 Bacteroidota bacterium | reverse complement strand
AGTATAAGTGTGGAAACTGACCCACCACCTACTGTGCCTACAGGTGATACCTACTACTTTACTAATAAGCTGAGCTTTATGAACCAGGTGCTGATAGCGCGCAAGTTTAGCAACAAACTATCTTTGCAACTGATGCCTACGCTGGTACACTATAACCTGGTGGATAGTGTGAAGTATAAAAATGATGTAATAGCAATAGGGGTAGGGGGCAGGATAAAAGTATCGAAAAGAATAGCAATAACTGGTGAATATTATTTTGTGATACCAGGTACAGAAGAACACTTTATAAACGGCAATGGTGTGGAGGAAAGATGCCACAATACAGCATCGATAGGAGTGGATATAGAAACAGGGGGACACGTTTTTCAGTTGCATTTTACGAATAGCACTGCTATGACAGAATCTGAATTTATAGGGCGGACACAGGATGACTGGACCAAGGGAGAGATACATTTTGGATTCAATATATCGAGGGTGTTTACTATTAATAAGCCGAAGGAGTTTAGAAAGGGTTAGTAACAGACAAGACTTTGTAATGATGTTATGGCTTTCAATACCGAAGGAGCCAAACATTTAATTACTGTTATAGTGTACTTCCCGAAAAATGCACTTATTTTTAGCCCACAATTTTTTTAACAGTGTGTTGAGCATAACAGGTCTGTAAATTGGATATCCTCTTTATTTGATTTTGTATAGGCCACCTAAAGAAAGCTTTATGAACAATCTATGTAAACAGGTACTACTGGCTGTAGCTTTATTGCTGATGACTGCAACACCCCAGAATGCAAGGGCGCAGGACTATTATGACGACAATGCGCAGAACCAACCTATATCTACACAAACATTTTATGATGACCTAGCCCCGTATGGCCAATGGGTAGAAGACCCGCAATATGGTTATGTATGGGTGCCAAATGTGGATGGCAACTTTAGGCCATACTATACTAACGGATACTGGGTGATGACCGACTATGGTAATACCTGGGTATCAGACTATCCGTGGGGATGGGCTGCTTTTCACTATGGCCGCTGGACATATGATGACTACTATGGCTGGCTGTGGATACCGGGTACTACCTGGGGGCCTGCCTGGGTGAGCTGGAGACAGAGCGACAGTTATTATGGCTGGGCACCGCTAGGCCCTGGTATAAGTGTAAGCGCATCGTGGGGCGGGGGATATTACTGCCCTGATACCTGGTGGACATTTATACCACCCCAATACATATATCACCATAATTATTACCACTACTGGTATGGCCCTGAAAACAACAGGACCATCATCAATAATACTACCATTGTTAACAATACCTATATAGATAATAGCACTCACAATACATATTCAGTAGGACCCCGTGCATCAGAAATAGAAAGAGTTACCAGCAAACCTGTAACTGTTTACCACCTGCAGAGTGCATCGGCAGTGAAGGGGACCAGTGTAAAGAATGGAACTGTAACTATGTACCACCCCATGGAGGTGAAAACTGTGACGCAATATGGTAGCCATCCACAGCCAGCTGTAGTAACCACAGCGCCACGCCCTGTGAGCCGCACTCCACAATCGCCAGGAGCGGGTAGCGCCCCGGTTTTCCGTCAGCAACAGCAGCAAGAACAAGAACGTACAGCACCTGTTCAGGCACCAGCGCGTACGCCAACAATGCCTAAAGCACAGCCAGAACCACAGAGATACGAGTATAATCCACAAAGGACCCCTGTGCAAAATGCTGCTCCACAGGAACGCCAGCAACAAAATATAGAACGTCAACAGCCGGTGCAACGGCAGGAAGCACCGCCACAGATACAGAGGCAAGCACCAGTGCAACAAAACATACAACGCAGCCAGCCAGCTGCACCACAAATGCAGCGCCCGGCGGCGCCAGTTATGCAGGCTCCAAGAATGCAAGCTGCACCAGCACCACAGCGTGCAGAGCCAAATGGTAAAAGATAATAATGAATGTAGTTATATAAAAGTGGCTGTTCCGTAATGAGGAGCAGCCACTTTTTATGTTAACGTTATTTTATGCAAAAATTAACCCCGGGTACTGTCTGAAGTATAAAACAATTGGATTTTAATAAATACCTTGTACAGGTAATCATTCTTCCATCTAAAGTTTATAATTGATAATGAGGTCGATACTTTATCTTATAGCCATTGTTCTTGTGATTGGCTGGGCACTAGGTGTTTTTATTTATAGTGCAAAAGGATTGATACATATACTCATTGTACTGGCAGTTATATCATTGCTGTTGGGCATGATCCGAAGAGGGTCAATAGATTAATAGCGGAATTTATTTGGAGGAAAAATTAGATCTCAATATCTGAAAGTTGGGTATCGAGGTCTGCCATGCTTATTGGTTTTTCTATGCACTTATATTTTGCTTGATCGGGCATTTGTGGTACTGTTGGATGAAAAGCGCTTATAAGTACAATAAACATAGAAGGATTATCTTTGGAAAGTTGAGGTGCCGATGTCCAACCTATACCATCGGGAAGATTATTATCTAAGAAAAGAATTTCGGGGTGTAATTTTTGTACCAGGGGCACACCTTCCTTCAGACTATGGGAAATAGATACCTCATAGTCTTTACGGAGCAAGTAACTTTTTAGTAAAAGGCACAAGTCTATCTCATCATCAATAATCAATACTTTCCTTGCATCGGGCATGTTTTACATAATTAAGGCTTTAGTGATGCAATAATTATACGAAAATATATAAAGCTGTTGATTGATTCTATACACATTATTACTTAAGGATAATGCTTTAGCACAATTAGATTGCATGGTGGATACACTGCAAAAATTATGCCCTAAGAAAAATTAGTTGTTGTGTGCTGAGGCTGGGATATCATTAGCATGCATCCAGTAGCTGCGGAGTGCAGCAACAGTCTTTATAAGACTTTCAAAATTATGAGGTTTGGTAATGTATGAATTTGCGCCCAGTTCATAGCATCTGCGCATTTCGTGCTCGTTATTAGTAGTGCTAAATATAACGACCGGTATTTTCTTGAGTTCGGAATGTTGTTTTAATTCTTTGAGGACTTCGCGGCCATCTTTCTTAGGCATATTGAGATCTAAAAGTATAAAACGCGGAAGCTGCGTGTTTTCCTCTTTATTTTCAATTAAATTATTCAGATAGTCCATTACCTCTACGCCATTTTCTACAAATTGCAGCCGGTCTTTAAAGCCATTTTCTTCAAAGGCGGCTTGCAATAGAAAGCGGTCATCTGCATCATCTTCTGCTATCAGTATAAAAATCTCTTCCATTCCTTTTTTCTCAAGAATATAAAAATAAGGCATTAAAACCGAAATAAGGCAACCCTGAAGTATTAATTTTATTAAACATAGGTAAATATTAGGTGCTTGATGTGGTTGTAAACCACCCGGTTATAAGGCGCTGTCAAAATTAAACTATAATGTTCTTAAAAAAATCACCAATACACAATTATAACAATTGCATATCGGTATATGGTATAATTGGCCCATTATGGCAATTCCAGTTTCAAAAACCTAGCTGTGTGGCTTTCTTTAATTTTGGCAATTTTTTCCGGGGTTCCTGCGCCAATCAATTTCCCCCCGCCTGCGCCCCCTTCTGGTCCCATATCTATAACATAGTCTGCTACTTTTATCACATCCATGTTGTGCTCTATAACAAGGACTGTGTTGCCCCTGTCTGTAAGCCTGTTCAGCACCTGCAGCAAATGTTTTATATCTTCAAAATGCAGCCCTGTAGTGGGTTCATCCAGGATATAAATTGTTTGCCCGGTATCGCGTTTAGATAATTCTGTGGCTAATTTTACCCGTTGTGCTTCTCCACCGCTTAATGTGACCGCACTTTGCCCTAATGTTACATACCCCAAGCCTACGTCTTGCAGTGTTTTTATTCGCCGATGCAGGAAACTGACATTAATAAAAAACTCTACAGCTTCATCTACGGTCATATCGAGCACATCAGCAATTGATTTGCCTTTGTACCTGATCTCCAGGGTTTCGCGGTTATAACGACGTCCATTGCATTTTTCGCACGGGACATACACATCGGGCAGGAAGTTCATTTCGATGACCCGCATGCCTCCACCACTACATTCCTCGCACCTGCCACCCTTTACATTGAAGGAGAACCTGCCCGCATTATACCCCCTGATACGTGCCTCTGGTACCATGGAGAACAATTGCCTTATCTCGTTAAAGAACCCGCAATATGTAGCAGGGTTACTGCGTGGGGTGCGCCCTATGGGGCTTTGATCTATCTCGATTACTTTATCTATAAACTCCAACCCTTCTATGCTTTTGTAAGGCATGGGCACCTGCTTGAAGTTGTGGTAGCAATGCCTGCCCAGGATGGGGTACAGGGTTTCGTTTATGAGTGTGCTCTTGCCGCTGCCGCTTACACCACTTACACAGATGAGGGTGCCCAAAGGCAGCTCTATAGAGACATTCTTTAAATTGTTGCCTGTAGCACCTTTGAGTACCAGTTTTTTGCCTGTGCCAGCCCTTCTTTCTTTCGGTACCTCTATTTGCAACTTATGGGTGAGGTAGCCTGCGGTAGTAGTATTATCGTGTTTTATAACGTGTGCCGGTGTGCCCTGGCTTACTATGTGGCCGCCATGTATGCCAGCGGCTGGCCCTATATCTATGAGATAGTCTGCAGCCAGCATGATATCCTTATCATGCTCCACTACTAATACAGAGTTGCCGCTATCGCGTAGTTTTTTAAGTGCATCAATGAGCCGTTCGTTATCGCGTTGATGCAGACCTATACTGGGTTCATCCAGTATATAGGTAATGCCGGTAAGCTGTGAGCCTATTTGTGTGGCCAGCCTGATGCGTTGCGATTCGCCGCCACTGAGTGTACGCGTCTGCCTATCTATAGTGAGATAGTGCAGGCCAACATCTAAGAGGAACAACAAACGATCCCTGATCTCCTTTAAAATGTCTTTGGCTATTACATTTTGTTTTTTGTCGAGCCTTTCTTCCAGAGCATTAAACCACGAACTTAGTTCGGCAAGCGATTTGGCAGATATTTCTGCAATGTTGAGATTGTCTATTTTGAACCAAAGGCTTTCTTTTTTGAGCCTTGCACCATTACATAAGGGGCATGTGCTCAACTGCATGAAGCTCTCGGCCCAGGTACGAATGGCCTCGCTTGTGGTTTCGCTGAACCAGCGCAATACCATGTTTACAATGCCCTCGTAGTGATGCTGCCCCATATGCTCTATGGCTTTGGCACTGGCTTCATCATCTACATATGTTATAACACCCTCCTCATTGCCGTACAGCAAAATGTTTAGCTGCGGCGCGGGTATATTCTTTATGGGAGTGGTGAGTGATATTTTATTTTTCCTGGCCAGGATAGTAGCCTGCTGATATGTCCATGAGTCACGCTCGGTTCCTAACGGGGCTATACCTCCATCATTAATACTTTTTGTGAGGTCTGGCAATACTTCCTGCATGTTGACCTCGTAAACAGTGCCCAATCCTTTACATTTTGGACATGCACCATAAGGTGAGTTGAAAGAAAAGGTATTGGGTGATGGCTCCTCATAAGACAGGCCGGTATCCACGCACATCAGCTGCTTGCTATACTGGGTAATTTTTTCTGTATCGGCATCCAGCACAAACATCAGGTCTTTACCCATTTGTAATGTTTTCTGGATGCTCTGGCTCATGCGGGCCTGGGCATCGGGCTGTACCTGCAGGCGATCTATTATCAGCTCTATATCATGTATCTTGTACCTATCTACCTGCATGCGCTCCTTCAGGTCCAGTACCACACCATCTACACGCGCTTTTAAAAAGCCCTGCTTCCTGAATTGCTCAAACAGCTCGCGGTAATGCCCCTTGCGACCACGTACTATGGGTGCAAGGAGGGATATTTTTTTACCATTGAAATTTTCCCGCAGGTGGTTTACGATTTCCTCTTCTGAGAATTTGGTCATTTTCTTACCTGTGTTGTAAGAAAAGGCTTCGCCAACGCGGGCATATAGCAGGCGCATGAAGTCGTAAACTTCTGTAACCGTACCTACTGTTGACCTAGGGTTGCGATTGGTGGTTTTTTGTTCTATGGATATAACGGGTGACAGCCCTGAGATCTTGTCCACATCGGGGCGTTCCAGATCGCCCATGAACTGACGGGCGTATGCCGCAAAGCTTTCCATATAGCGACGCTGCCCTTCAGCAAAAATGGTATCGAATGCCAGCGACGATTTGCCGCTGCCGCTGATACCGGTAATAACTACTAATTGATTTTTAGGGATGTTTACATCAATATTCTTAAGGTTATGGACCCTGGCGCCCTGCACTTCAATATATGCTTCCTTCTTCACTCCAATCGCTGCCGTATCTTTTTTTGCCATTATCTATTCCTCTTCCCGGTTGGGTTTTAGCTTGTCAAATTTATGCTATATACCATTCAAAATAAAATAGTATAGCAGGGAAATACTCTATTGTGATATACCTAAATGCTATTAGCATTCAGCAAAAAGCATAGCCATAGAGCAGTAATAGTGTTGCTGGGCCATGGGTACTTGCTTTTAGAAATTATGACATGAATAACACATTTTTTAGCACGATATGTGAATGGGTTGTGTTTAATATATTTCATATGAATCGGCCAGTGATCATTGCCTGCAAAGTAAAGGTTAGCACATTGGCTTTTCCGTAATATGAATTTCTATTTTGTTGTACATCGCTTTCGTTTTTTGCATTTGCGGTGTTAACTATTTAAGTTTACAATGATATTTCAAAATCCCCCCTATAAATAACATGAAAGCGATCTTGTCCCTGTTCCTTTTATTTGTTGCCCACATCTGTTTTGCCCAGGATACTACGTACCTGAATGTGAAATTGCAGCCATCTACAAAAAGTAATTACCAATATTATGAAATAAGGAAGCCAGATGCGGTTACTATGGCCCCGGAGCAGGTTGTAAAAGTAACCAGGTACTATAGAAATAGTGTAAAGCAAATGACGGGATATGTGTTAGCAAACGACACTGCCAAACGTGTGGGGTTGTACACTTATTTTGAGGAGAGAGGGCGGATGAAGAGCATTTACCTGTATGACTATAAAAGGAGTATAAAATACTTCTTAAATACTTATAACTACTTTAAAAAGATAGAAGCCTGCGATGCCGATGTAGATCTTGGTATAAGCTTGTACCTGGATGGGCATATGAAACGTAGTGGTTTTTATCTGTCGGACAGGTCATCGGCAACGCGTATAAGCCGGAAAATGTGCACATGGCAGCGCTACAATCCGTTTACCGAAAATATTATTGAGGTGACAGATTATAATCATGGGGTTATGGATGGCAGGCACTTTCATTATCATGGTAATGGTAAACTATGGCGCGAGGAGTATTATAAGGATGGTAAGAAAACAGGGGTGTGGAAAAAATACTGGTATGACGGATCGTTAAGAAAAAAAATTACCATAAAAAGTAATAAATAAATATTTTCCTCAAGCTTGTTATCATTTTTTGTTAAGTGTATTTGGCATTTATGCATCCGAAGAAGTTGTTCCTGGTATTTATTATCCTCTTTTTTTTCATTAGTAAAGGCAAAGGCCAGGATTATTTGCGTGACACAACTTATTTTGATAAGGATTGGAATAAATGCACAAAAACGGATTGCAGATACTATCGTCTGATGGCATATGACACCGTTACCATGCCTCCAGAGAAATTGATCAGGATAATAGATTATTATAAGTCGGGTACTCCCCAAATGGAGGCATATGTTTTGGCAAATGATACGTCGCAGAAAGTTGGGCTAAAGACATATTATGATGTGAAGGGACGCCCGAGCACCTTTTACTTGTACAATTACAAGTATGCTAAGAATTTTTTCGATAAGCTCTCTCCATATTTAGCTAAAATTGAATCTTGCGATAGCAATGTTGACTTGAAAATTAATCTGTATAGGAATGGGCATATAAAAAGTAATGGCTTTTATTTGTCAGACGAGGCATTGGGGAATTGCAGTTGCAGGAAAGTATGCACATGGAATTTTTATAATCCTTACAATAAGCGTATAATGAGTTTGTATGACTACAAGCGTGGGAAAATTGATGGGAGGGTTTTCCAGTATTATGGCAACGGCAAACTCTGGAAGGAGCAATATTATAAAGATGGTAAGAAAGCAGGGGTGTGGAAAAAATACAGGTACGATGGATCGTTACGCCGCACCATACATATAAAAAGCGCAGCATGATCTGACTCGAGCAATTGAGTAATAAAAAGAGGGTGATGTTTGTACAAACATCACCCTCTTTTGTTATCTGAAATAACTGTGATTATACAGTATCGTAAGCCCACTTCAGGTATATGGAACCCCATGTAAAGCCTCCCCCAAAAGCAGCTAGCACAATGTTATCTCCCTTATGCAGGCGCTCTTGCCATTCAAACAGGCAAAGAGGTATCGTAGCATTGGTAGTATTGCCATATTTATCAATGTTAATCATCACTTTTTCAGCAGGTAGGTTCATACGTTCCCCGGTAGCTGTTATGATGCGTTTATTAGCCTGGTGCGGTACCAGCCATGCTATGTCATCGCTGGTAAGGTTGTTGCGTTCCATAATTTCAGCAGATACATCGGCCATGTTCTTTACGGCGAACTTAAATACCGGCTGGCCCTCCTGGTATATGTAGTGCTCTTTGTTCATTACGGTTTCCAGTGATGCGGGTTTTACAGATCCCCCTGCTTTCTGGTGTAGGTAGGTGCGGCCGCTGCCATCTGTCCTGGTTATGGTGTCCAGTATGCCATAGCCGTCGGTATCGGGTTCCAGTAAGACGCAAGCTGCAGCATCGCCAAATATGATGGCAGTAGCACGATCTTCATAATTTACTATGGAACTCATCTTATCGGCACCGATGACCAGCACTTTTTTATGCCTGCCGTTTTCTATGAACTGCGAGGCCGTAGTAAGTGCAAATAGGAAGCCACTGCATGCAGCGCTAATGTCATATCCCCATGCATTAGTCATGCCCACCTTATCACAAATAATATTGGCAGTGGCGGGGAAGAGCATATCAGGAGTAGCAGTAGCACATATTACCAGCTCTATCTCCTTTGGGTCTATATTCTTCTTGGCCAGCAGTACTTTTACCGCTTCAGCACCCATATCTGATGAGCCGAGGCCCTCACCTTTCAGTATGCGCCTTTCTTTGATGCCGGTTCGGGTTTGTATCCACTCGTCGTTGGTATCCATCATGGTTTCCAACTCGGCATTAGTGAGTATATAGTCGGGGGTATAGCCACCCACAGCTGTAATAGCAGCGTGTATTTTTTGCATTAGTTTCTTTTTGCAGAGCGGAAAGTAATATTAAAGTCCGCTATAGATTAACAATAATAGTGTAATTACTATATACTAC
The DNA here is from genome assembly GCA_013286835.1 of Bacteroidota bacterium. Classification (GTDB taxonomy): domain Bacteria; phylum Bacteroidota; class Bacteroidia; order Chitinophagales; family Chitinophagaceae; genus JABDEZ01. The sequence goes on along the minus strand of JABDEZ010000030.1, from coordinate 18,003 downwards.
ATGTTCATACCGCCACATACACTTATTACCTGGCCGGTTATATAATTACTCATTCCTGATGCAAGGAATAGCGCTGTATCGGCCACTTCTTCAGGTTTGCCAAAACGGCCAAGTGGTATTTTCTCGAACCATTTTTCTGCACCATCGCCTTTCAGGTAGTGTGTCATGTCTGTTTCTATAAAGCCTGGGGCAATAGCATTGCAACGTATGTTACGCGTACCCATTTCCTGTGCTATAGATTTAGTGAAACCTATAACACCTGCTTTTGATGCGGCGTAAGCGCTTTGGCCACCATTACCCTTTATGCCCACAATGGAGCTAAGGTTGATGATGCTGCCGGAGCGTGCTTTCATCATAGGTTTTATTACCTGGCGCGTAAGGTTGTACACCGAGCGCAGGTTGGCCTGCATTACATCATCCCACTGTTCGGGGGTAAGACGCAGTAATAAGTTGTCTTTAGAGATGCCTGCGTTGTTTACGCAGATATCGATGGTGCCGAATGTTTTTAAAACTTCTGTAGCCAGGTCCTCTGTACTTTTATAGTCGCCAGCATCGCACTTATAACCTTTGGCTTTCACGCCCAGCGCTATGAGTTTCTCTTCCAGCGCTTTGGCGCGCTCGTCTGAAGATAAATAAGTGAACGCCACATGTGCGCCATGCTCAGCAAACTTCAGGGCTATAGCTTCACCTATGCCACGACTGGCACCTGTAATTATGGCTACCTTATTTTCAAGCAATTTCATTAAAATGAGATATTTGGGCGGCTAAATTACTTTATAAGTTGATAAATAGATAGGTTTCTATTAAAAAATAGCATTACAGGTTTAAAATTGAAGATTATTTAATTTCATCTGCAAACATTTCTCCTGCTATCCTGTCTGCAAATAATTTACCGGCATTTGTAACTATCAGTTTGCCTTCTTTCTCAATCAACCACTTCTTTTCCCTGAACTCATAACTGCTTTCTATCACCTGCGCTGCATATTCGTTGCCCCATTCGTTGCGTACTTTATCCAGGTCGCACCCCCACATGGTTCGAAGCGATGTCATAATATATTCGTTGAGGTGTTGTACCCGGGTCAGTACCTCGTTTTCGTACATGAGTGTATTATCCTGCAATATATTTTTGGTGTATAATGCGTTGTTGGCAATATTCCACCTGCGTTCTTTGCCATTAAATGAATGAGCTGAGGGTCCAATACCTATATAAGGAACTCCGCGCCAGTAATTGGTATTGTGGACTGCATACATGCCAGGTAGCGCGAAATTGGATATTTCATAATGGTCGTAACCCATAAGGGGAGCCTGTGCCATCAGTATTTCAAACTGGCCGGCGGCTTGTGCTGCATCAACAGGTATTGCTTTTTTCTTTTTAATGGCGTGGTCCAGGGCCGTGCCCTCTTCAACAGTAAGCGCGTAAGCTGAAAAGTGTGGTATCTGCAGTGCAGTTAAACGAGATAGGTTGTATTGCCAGTCGGCATCTGTGAGGCCCGGAGTGCCATATATAAGGTCGATGGTAAGGTTGGTAAATCCGGCATCCTGTGCGGCTTTTATAGAATAGTCGGCCTGTTGCACATTGTGTGCCCTATTCATATACAGCAAGTCGGTTTCCCGGAAAGATTGAACACCTACACTTAGCCGGGTGACTGCAGTGGTTTTTAATGTTTTGAGGTAGGCTGTATCAAGGTCGTCGGGATTGGCTTCAAGGGTAAATTCCTTTAGGTCTGTAACATTATAATTGGCGTAGATGGTCTCGGTGATCCGTTTTATTTCATCGGCAGTAAGCAGGGATGGGGTGCCACCGCCAAAGTAAATGGTCTCTATGGGGCGGCCCTCCAGATAGTGCCGTTGCATTTCAAGTTCGCATAACAAGGCTTCCAGCATTTCGCCCTTGCGTTGTAAAGAAGTAGAGAAATGGAAGTTGCAATAGGTGCAGGCCTGTTTACAAAAAGGAATGTGGAGGTATATACCAGCCATAGCGATTACTGAGAAATTAGGATCGAAGTATAGAAAAAGACAGGGAAATGCAAAATTACTACTAATAAGCATGCCGAAATTGCAAGACAAAGTTTTTCTAAATGCTTTACCTGCCTGCTTTAAAAATGTAACTTTGCCGGCATTGACTATATGGGGCTATTAAAAACCTGTTGCAGGACCGTTATTTTTATTTTTTTGTTTTTTGCCCTGCGCGCCGATGCAGCCATACAGCCTGCTCATTATGGTTTACATACTGTGGCAGACCAGGCTACTATTGAAAAGGGAACATCTGAGATGATGGACAGCCTTTTGCAGGGGCACCCCCAAATGCTGGGCAAGCTGACCGTAGAGGGCTATACTCATGCGCACACAGGAGCAGACCGCACACTTGATTTTTATGTGTTGCTGTTCCTCTGCTTTGTGCTGGGCTTTATACGGCTGCTAGACCCCAGGTATTTTTATAATCTATGGCGCGCTTTTACCAACCCCACTCTGAGCAACCGGCAATTGAAGGAGCAGATACAAGGTGCGGGTATCTCTAACCTGATGATGAATATCTTTTTTACCATATCGGCAGGTACGTACCTATACTATGTAATAAAACTGCTTACACCCAACAGGGTAGGGAGCATATCGTCTTTCCTGCTTATAGTAATGCTTATAGCTGGCACTATGCTTATATATATGGCTAAGTATGCGGCGGTGCGCTTCAGTGGCTGGGCCTTCAGGGTTGAGGGGGTGACAGATCATTACCTGTTCAACGTATTCCTGATGAACAAAATACTGGCTATTGTTTTACTGCCCTTTATAGTTATAATGGCTTTTTCTGAGCCTATGTGGGCGCACCCCATCATTGTTGTATCGTTTATTGCATGCCTGCTTTTGTTTGTTAACAGATATGTAAGGTCGTGGCAGGTATTTGGATCATTCTTCCAGTACAGTAAATTTCATTTTTTTACGTACCTTTGCGCCTCGGAATTATTGCCATTGGCAGTGTTAATGAAGTTGTTAATACGTGGATTACTGTTCTGGTAGTGTGTTTGAAGCGATAACAATTGTTAACTTAAAATAACCCCGATTTATCCATCATATGGCCAAAGCTGTTCGATCGCAAGGGAAAGTTGAGCAAAAGGTAGTCAATAAAGTATTGATCACTCAGGCGCGCCCTGAAACGGAAAAGTCTCCATATTTTGATCTTGCCCGGAAGTATGAACTTCAACTTGACTTTTTCCCTTTTATAAGGGTTGAAGGGCTTAGCGGCAAGGACTTTCGCAAACAGCGAGTGGATATTAACGAGTACACGGCGATCATTTTTACCAGTCGTAATGCTGTAGATCATTTTTTTCGCATCTGCGAAGAGCTGAAAGTAAAAGTGTCTCAAGACATGAAGTATTTCTGCATTACAGAAGCCGTAGCGTTATATCTTCAAAAGTTTATTTTATACAGGAAGCGTAAAGTTTTCTTTTCGGCTGATGGCTCTACAGAAGGCCTGCTGGATGTGATAGGTAAGCATAAGAATAATGAAAAGTTTATACTTCCCGCATCGGATAATGCAAAAAATGACATACTAAATTACCTTGCAAAGCACAGCGTTGTATTTGCTGAGGTGACTCTTTATAAAACAGTTTCAAACGATATTGCTCCTATAATGAAGGCGCAATATGATATGATCGTTTTCTTCAGTCCGTTTAGTGTACAGAACCTATTGGAAAATGTGCCTGATTTCAAGCAAAATGGTACTGTATTTGGCGCTTTTGGCCCTACTACCACTAAGGCTGTTGAAGATGCAGGTATGAAACTACAAGTGAAAGCGCCTGCTCCACAAACACCTTCTATGATCTCAGCCCTAGATAAATTCCTGGGAGACCAAAGGAGCGCTAAGTTGCCCACCAAGAAATAAATTAAGCATCCATCTAAAGAAAATAAAATTGCTGTAAGTAACATTCTCTGTTACTTCTGTGATCCATGTGTCACCACAGGTGCCTAAATTGCATGTTCAAAGCTGTTGTACACAGCAAAACGGCATTATTATGGCTAACAGGTTGATAGATGAGCTAAGCCCCTACTTATTGCAACATGCACATAACCCCGTGGATTGGTATGTCTGGGGCGATGAGGCTTTTGAGCGTGCCGAAAAAGAAAATAAGCCTGTGCTGGTAAGTATAGGGTATGCGGCGTGCCACTGGTGCCATGTAATGGAAAAAGAAAGTTTTGAAGATGCTGCTACGGCAGCATACATGAATGAGCACTTTGTATGCATAAAGGTGGACCGGGAAGAGCATCCTGACGTGGACCACATGTATATGGATGCAGTACAGGCTATTAGTGGTAGTGGGGGGTGGCCTCTGAACGTTTTTGTTACCCCCGGCAGGGTTCCGTTTTTTGGCGGTACTTATTTTCCTATAAGGCCTGCTTTTAACAGGCAGTCGTGGGCGCAGGTGCTGCAACAAATGCACCATGCCTGGCACAACCGGCAGGAAGATGTTGCCGGGCAAGCAGAACAAATGACCACATACCTACGCCAGGCCTCAGCTACGCCAGCTAAAGGCGAGGGCGCTGCATGGGACATAGATACCTGCAAACTGATGGCGGAAAATCTTTTAAAACAAGCGGATAAGGAAAAAGGTGGTTTTGGACGTGCCCCGAAATTTCCGGGTACCATGGCCCTTAATTTTTTACTGGAACATTACCATTTTACACAAGACGAAGCTGCCTTGAAACAAGCATTGCTGAGCCTTGACAGCATGATATACGGCGGTATTTATGACCAGCTGGGCGGCGGTTTTGCCAGGTATGCAACAGACGAGGATTGGCTGATACCGCACTTTGAAAAAATGCTGTATGATAATGCCCTGATCGTGTTGTCGCTGTGCGATGCATGGATGACCACCAAGCAGCCACATTATAAAGTTGCTATACAAGAGACAATAGCATTTACTGAGCGTGAACTCAAAGATGTTTCGGGCGGATATTACAGTGCACTGGACGCTGACAGCGAAGGTGTGGAAGGTAAATTTTATACCTGGACCTGGGCTGAATGGCTGGACGCTTTAGGGGAAAATGATGAAGCTGCAGCAACCTATTTTGGTGTGAAAGAAGAGGGGAACTGGGAAGAAACTAACATACTGCATGTGCCCATGAAAATGGCTACAGTGGCAGAAGAACATCATATTCCAGTTGAAGAACTGCAGCAGCGTGTAGAACAAGCAAAGACAAAACTACTGAACCGAAGAAGTGCCCGTATCCGGCCAGCTACTGACGATAAAAGTCTGCTATCGTGGAATGCACTGATGAACCTTGCTGTATGCAAGGCGGGTGTGACTTTGCAAGAACCGGAATACATAAGGCGCGCAACAGAACATATGCAATGGATGTTGCAGCATTTTACGACAAAAGATGGACTGATGCACGTATGGAAGAAGGGTATAGCCCGTATTGCGGCCAACCTGGATGATTATGCTTACCTGATACAAGCTATGCTACAACTGGCCTCAGCAACAGGTGATGAGGAGTTGATTTTGAAAGCAGCCGAGCTTATTGAGACCGTAAAAAAAGATTTTGAACATGAGGATGGAGATTTTTTTTATTATTCGTCAGCATCCCACCAGGGAGTGCCGGTAAGAAAAGTAGATGTTTATGACGGAGCAACGCCTTCGGCGAATGCTGTTATGGTGTACAATTTGTTTGTTTCAGGACTTGTAATGGAGCGAACAGGATGGGTGGAGCAGGCTAAAAGAATGATGTATAAAATGAATGTGACCGTATCCAGATACCCATATTCATTCGGGTTGTGGGGTGTGTTGCTTCAGCGATATGTTGCGGGGATAAAGGCTGTAACCATTACGGGTAAAGGCTTTGAGGAAATGAGAGCAAAACTAGAAAGCGAATTTTTATCACAATGCTATATTGTCAATTCAACAAAAGAAATATCTGAATTGCCGATATTGGAAAATAAAAAAAATGACCGCGAATTGTATATATTTGTTTGCACAGAGTTCTCCTGCAATGCCCCTGTCAATGATTTTGAAAGTGTGAAAAGATTAGTGAGGTATTGACCCTTTTTATATCAAGAGACAGATTTTTAGAGAAAATAGTTTGGATTTATTTAACAATTTTTCTTTTGAAGCTTGCATTTTTGGAAAAAACTTTAAATATTGTGCATCGGTTACCAGTAAGAAGAATTGATAACCAAAAATTATTTCATTTGCCGAACCGCAAAAACAACAATAACAGTAGTATGAAACAACTTTCCCTGAAGATCTCAGCTATAGCATTTCTCGCATTGGCTGCAAGCTGTGGAAAATCGGGTTCCGGTGGCCAATTGGTAGGAGCGCCAACAGTGCTTCCATACAAAGCCCCTGTACCGCTTGGCATGGTGTATGTTCCTTCCGGTGTATTAAAGATGGGGGCCAGCGACCAGGATATCCGTGGTAAAAACGATGCCTTGATACGGACCGCCCAGATCACCGGTTTCTACATGGATGCCACGGAAATATCAAATGCAGAGTATCGCCAGTTCACAAACTATGTTCGCGATTCAATAGCACATACGTTGTTGGGCGATTTTAAAGATAATGCCGACGGTACACAGCGTGTTGATATGTCTAAGCGCATTAACTGGAAAGATCAGGATCTGCAGGATCAACTGTCAACCCTTTTCATCCCGGCCGACCAGAGTGGTTGGGGAAGGAAAGAGTTTGATAACAGCAAGCTCCAGTATCACTATGAAGTTTTTAACTACGAAGACGCTGTGAGAAATCCAAGCCAACCCCGTACTAACTTCATTGAGAAAAATACTGTAGGTATATATCCTGATACTGCTGTTTGGGTAAAACAATTCATGTATTCTTACAACGAACCTATTGCACTTCAGTATAACTGGTTCCCAGCCTTCAATAAATACCCTGTTGTAGGTGTAAACTGGAAACAGGCAAATGCTTTCTGCGCATGGCGTACACAGACCTGGAAGTCAGAGCGTGACAGAACCCGTCAATATTTTGAAGGTCAATTTACGCTGCCTAATGAAATGCAGTGGGAGTGGGCAGCACGCGGCAGCCGTAACGAAGCTCCTTATCCATGGGGTGGTCCTTACATCGTAAACAAGAAAGGTTGCTACCTGGCTAACTTCAAGCCACAGCGTGGTAACTATGCAGCAGATGGCGGTCTTTATACTGTACCTGTTGATAAATATTATCCTAACGATTATGGTTTGTACAACATGGCCGGCAATGTAGCTGAGTGGACCAGTTCATCATACTTCGGCAATGCTTACTCAACTGTTGCTGACATCAACCCTGAAATAGAATACAAGATGCGTGAAAACGATCCTCAGTGGATGAAACGTAAAGTTGTACGCGGTGGTAGCTGGAGAGATGTAGCGTTCTACCTACAGGTAAGTACAAGGGATTATGAATATGCAGATACTTCAAAAGCATATATCGGCTTCCGTTGCATCTACCAGGAAATTGCCCCAGCACTTACCAACAGGCGTACTTTACGCTAAAATTATGTAACCTGAACAACCATTAATCTAAATAATTAACTCAATTTATAACATAAGAATAGTATGAAGTCGATAACCATGTTTTTTGAGACCCCCAAAGGGAAATACGTAAACAACTTTATAATAGGTATAGGTGCATCGGTGGTTTTGATGGGTGCGTTATTCAAAATACAGCACTGGCCAGGTGCCGGCGGTATGCTTACCGCAGGTATGATGACTGAAGTATTCATATTTGCCCTTATAGGTCTGTTACCTCCTCACAAAGATTACTATTGGGAACGCTTCTACCCAGGTCTTGATGAAAGCCCACATTTGGAAGCTTACCAGAAAGCTAAAAAAGGTGGTGTAGCTGGTTCTCCATCAAAATCACTGGATAAAATGCTGGAAGAAGCAAACATTACCCCTGCTAATCTTAATAAATTAGGCGAAAATTTCCAACGTTTTGGTCAGACTGTTAACCAGATAAAAGACATTTCTGAAGTTACAAGTGCAACAAATGCATATTCTTCAAGTGCACGTGAAGCTGCTGAAGCTTTGGGCCAGATGAAAACTACTTTTGTAGGTGCTACTAATACGATGGCTGCATTCAATAATGCTTCTGAAGAAACTACCAAGTTCCACGAACAAGTTGTTGTATTGTCAAAGAACCTTGGTTCACTGAACCAGATATATGAAGTAGAACTGTCTGATGCTAATAATCACCTGAAAGCAATGAACAAATTCTATAGCAACCTGGTTAATGCATCTGATGCTATGGCATCAAGCGCTACTGACGCAGTTGCAGCTAAAGAACAGATTGCCTTGTTATCTAAAAATCTTACAACGCTTAATAGCGTGTATGGTAACATGCTTGCCGCAATGCAAGGGCGTTAATAGCAATTTTAATTATATTTTGATTGTTTGACGAGTGCAGTTGTAATCTTATTCATAATAACCTTAGTAAATATAATTCAGGATGTCTCTACCTAAAGAGCCACGGCAAAAGATGATTAACTTGATGTACTTAGTGCTAACAGCATTGCTGGCACTGAATGTATCAAATGAAATCTTACATGCCTTTAAAGTGATCAATAAGAGTATAAGTGGATCTAACGAATCTATTGAGGGGAAGAATAAAGAACTCTATGATCAGATTCAGACTAATGCTGCACAGCCAGGGCACGAAAAAGTAATTCCATACAGAGACAAGGCTTTTGCAGTAAGAAAATCTGCAGATTCTATGTATAATTATCTGCAAGAATGGAAAGGCCGTATCATAGCAGCTGCAGATGGGGCAGATGAGGAAGGTAATCCTAAAAGGGATGATAACATCAATATTGCAACCGATATGTTGGTTGAGAGAAAAGGTGGTGACACGCTTAGGGACAGAATAACAGAAGTTCGCAAATTTATGTTAAGCCAACTTGATCCTAAAGACACGGCAGAACTTTCAAGGCAGATATCTTTAAAGATCGATTTACCTAAAAGGACTGAAGAAAATCCTAAACAAGACTGGAAGTCAGGGTTCTTCCATAATGTACCTACTATTGCGGCAGTTACTATGTTTGCTAAGTTTCAGAACGATGTGCGTAACAGTGAAGCTTTAATTATCAGTAAGATATTTCAAGAAGCACACTCTACAGAAGTTCGTTTTGATGCTATTAAAGCGATTGCAGTACCTAAAACCAGTTATGTACTTACTGGCCAGAAAGTAGAAGCTGAGATATTGTTAGCTGCTTACAATAAGACTTTACAACCCAATGTTTCTACCAGTTCGGGACATATTATAACTACAAAAGATGGTGTTGCTGACTGGGAAGGTGTTGCAAGCGGTGTTGGTCTTCAAACTGTAAAGGGACAAGTATCACTTAATGTTGGTGACCACACTATTCAAGAGCCTTATGAATTTACGTATGTTGTAGGTTCAACGGGTGCATCTATACAGTTGGATAAGATGAACGTGTTCTACATTGGCGTACCGAACCCAATTACGGTAAGTGCCGCTGGTTACTCTGTAGAAGATATATCAGTTAACATACCAGGCGCACAGATTACGGGTGAAAAAGGTCATTACATTGTAACGGTATCTACTGCCGGTGAAGTTACTGCCGGTATTAATGCTAAAACTCCAACAGGTCCTAAAGAAGTTGGCAATATGAAGATCCGCGTGAAAATGATACCGGATCCTGTAGGTGAAGTAGGTGGTAAATCAGGTGGTGGTATGTCTGCTGCAACTTTCAGAGCTCAGCTCGGTGTTGTTGCGAACCTAAAGAACTTTGACTTTGACGCACGCTTACTGGTAACATCATTCCAGTTTGCTATGTTGCCTAAACGCGGTGAGTATATCGGACCTTATACTGTTACTGGTAATTTGTTTTCCGCCAGCACAGATGTATCTAAAGTTAAGGACAGGTGCAAACCAGGTGATCGTATTTTCATAGAAGAAATTAAAGCAAAGGGTCCTGATGGACGTACACGTGTACTGACACCGATCACGCTACTTTTAAATTAATAAATTAAACAGTAATAAACAGCAGAAGGATTATGACAATCTTACAATCATACAGACTTGCAGCTTCATCCGCTTTACTTTTGTTGAGTGGCGCAGCAGCCTTTGCCCAGAGTCCGGTTATGGATCCTAACCAGCCCCAGAATTCCAACAGTGGCTATGTTAATACCTCCTGGCAGACTTCTTTAGTAAAAGACGGTGTCTATGATCGTACCCCCCATGTAAGTGCTTCTTTGGCCTGGCAGCCTATACGTGAAGCAGATATCATGTGGAAGAAGAGGGTGTGGCGTGAAATAGATACACGTGAAAAACAGAATGTTGCCTTCCGTTTTCCAGGTGATGAAAATACTGGTGGTGGTTATTTCATAGAAATACTGATCGATGCAATAAAGAGAGGTAAAATCAAAGCATACTCAAACTTTGATGACCGCTTTACTACTGCTCTTACTAAAGATCAGATCACAGAAATGCTTACCGGTAAGTCTGATACGATCTACGTTGATGATCCTACTACAGGTAATAAAATAATGAAGGTTACCCGCAGGGATTTCAACCCAGAAGGTATCACTAAATATCGTGTTAAGGAAGATGTCGTATTTGACCGCAATCTTGGCCGTATGGTTACCCGTATCATTGGTATAGCTCCATTTAAAGATATTTATAACGATGATGGTACTTACCGTGCATCACAGGCTATGTTCTGGTTGTACTATCCTGAAGTACGCCCTGTTATTGCACAATATGAAGTGTTTAATCCTGATAACGATGTTGCCCGTATGACATGGGATGACTTTTTTGAAGGTAACTACTTTGCAAGCAGGATCATAAAGATGAGCAATCCGTTTGATGCTTCCTTTAAAGAAGCAGGTTCTACCAACATGGAAGCTTTATATGATGGCCAGCGTGCAGCAGAAAAGATCTTCAATAAAGAGCATGACATGTGGGTTTACTAGTAGCCACAATATTATATTAGAAATGGCTGATCTTTTTTCAAGGTCAGCCATTTTACATTTATAAAATACCAGCTGTTGTATGCAAGGATACCCGTTTTCAATACTTATTTCCGGTAATCTTCCTGTATCTTGCACCGCTTTTTAATAGGGATTGTATGAATGATACAAACAAGCCAGGGCTTGAAATATGCCTTTCGCCGGCATTGCTGCACCTGCATGATACTGTGGGGAAGATTGTAGTGATCATAGATGTTTTCAGAGCTACATCTACCATTGCAGCAGCCATAGATAATGGTGCGGAATGTGTGATACCTGTGGCTACAGTAGCAGAATGTATAAAAACCGGTGCCGCTATAAAAAATAGTATAACTGCGGGTGAGCGTGATGGTAAAATTGCTCCAGGATTACAGCATGGTAACTCACCGTCGGAATATCCTTCGTCTTTTGTTTCGGGCAAAACACTGGTGCTTACAACCACCAATGGGACACGTTTATTGCACATGATAAAGAACGCAGATACTATAATAACAGGTGCATTTTTGAATATTTCTGCTGTTTGTGAGTATCTAATACAGCAGAATAAAAGTGTGGTACTAGGTTGTGCTTCGTGGAAGGACAAATTTAATATGGAGGACACGTTGTTTGCCGGTGCAGTTGCAGACAGGCTGCAGGATCATTTTCATCATAATGATGACAGTGTGAGGGCTGCAATACACTTGCACAGGTCGTCGGGTGGTAAGGATTACATTAACTTTCTCAGAGATAGTGCGCACTACAAGAGGCTCTCTGCATATGGCTTAGAGGCAGATATGGAATATTGCGCAAGCACGGACCTGCACCCGGTTGTACCTGTTTTAAAGGATGGGGCGTTGGTGAGCAGTACCCGGATAATGACAGAAGCTGTAATGCCCTTATTGTAAAAAAGGATTTGACTCCTTCTCTTCTTTTATTGTGGTGGATGGACCGTGGCCTGGGTAAATAACAGTATTGCCTGGCAATGTGAATAGTTGAGTGGTTATGCTTTCGTGCAGGAGGGGGAAACTACCTCCTGGAAGGTCTGTACGGCCAACGCTGCCTGCGAAGAGCACATCGCCCCCTATAGCAAAGCCACCTGCTGCATAGTAGAAAATAACACTGCCCGGTGAATGTCCGGGAGTGAACCTGACTTCTATTTCGTCACTGCCCATTTTTATAGGTTCGTTTTCTGAGATCGTGAAATCGGGCTGGGGCGGGTTTTGTGGCATTTCGAACCCGAACATCATAGCAGCAGTAGCTGCATTTTCAAGTACGGGCAGGTCTTTTTCATGAAGACCAAACGGAATGTTGAATTGTTCAATAACAGCGTTGAGGCCGAAAATGTGATCTATATGCGCGTGCGTATTTATAACGGCTAATGGTTGTAGGTGTTCCTTCTCGATGTAGTTTATGAAACTTGCAGTTTCTTCAGCGCCATACATACCAGGGTCTATAATAAAGCACTGCTTTTTTTCGTTTGTAAGTAAATACGTGTTCTCCTGGAAGGGATTGAATGTGAAGCGATGTATATTTATCATGCGTCTTTGCCGGGATTTTGTAAATTGGTAAATTGCAATACAAACATAAGCGTATATTTATTAGAATTAGGTTTACGCGCAGTAGAAATTAAACACAAGAGCCTTATATATATGGTCGGCAAAAAGCAATACATTATACCTGCAGGTATAGCTATTTTATGTTTTATCTGTTTGCCGGTTTTTGTAAAGGCACAAGCTGCTTATCTTGAAACTTTTGGACAGAACCGAATACAGCATCGTAAATTTATAATGAAATATTTCGACACGAAACATTTTCGTGTGTATCATTATGACCAGGCGGGCAGACAATTGGCCCGGTATGTGGCAGAAGAAGCAGAGCGCGATATAGCTGCTATAGAAAAAAAGATAGGTGGGCAGTTCCCTAAACGTTTTAATATTATCCTTTACAACTCTTATGAAGATTATAAGCAGACCAATATAGGCCTGAAAGACGACTCACAAATAGAAGAAAACTCACCGGGTAATACAGTGGATCTTGTAGGCGATAAACTGGTAGTTTATTTCACCGGGGTACACACTGACCTGCGACACCAGATAAGGGCCGGAATGGCAAAGGTGGTGATGGAACGGATGATATTTGGAGATAGCTTCAGGCAGATAGTAAAAAACTCTTTATTGCTGAATTTGCCGCAATGGGTAACCGAAGGGTATATATCGTATGTGGTGGATGGCTGGGATACCAAAACGAACAGTAAGTGGAAGAGCCTGATGGAGGCAAATCCCAATAAAGGCTTTTTTGAATTGAGCGAACAATATCCTGAAGTAGCTGGTAAAGCATTCTGGAAATTTGTATCGGAACAATATGGGGAGCATGCAGTAAAGAACCTGCTATACACCATGCAGGAAAAGAGCAGCCTGAATAAAGGCATGAAGGAACCACAGACGTTGCATATGAAGGTGCGTAAAGCCTACGATTCATGCATGGCGTTTTACAGAACCACATATGCTCATGATGCCTTGGTACAGGAAAGCCCGGATAGCACGAAAGGGGTAGTGGAAATAAAAGTAGCCCATGATAATATTACAACTATCAGGAATTTTAAGGTGTCGCCGAAAGGCGCAGATGTAGCCTATGTACAATGGCGCAACGGGGAATATGGCGTTTATATTAAAAATACAGCCGGGCCGCAAAATGCCATTACTATAATGCAAGGCGGGAAACTGGATTACAATGAAATTGCAGATCCTGATTATCCGCTGCTGTGCTGGTCTAACAACGGTTTGAAACTGGCTATTCTATACAAACAAAATAACCAGACGCGCCTTCGTATCTATAATTCGTTAAAAGCCAGGATAGAGAATTACCTGATACCATCGAACCGCTTCGATAGGGTGCTGGGTATGACTTTTCTTGAAGAGGATGATGACCTTATCTTTTCGGCAATAAGGAAAGCCCAGACAGACCTTTATGAATTCAGGATAAAGGGGTCTAAGATGACCAATATTACCAATGACCTATGGGATGATACACAACCCGTATATGTAAGTGGTGGTACGCGGCATGGCATACTGTTCTTGTCGAACAGGCCAAAACCGAATATGGATGTGACCCCGGAAGTAAATGAACTGCCTGCCGGACCAATGAACATGTTCTTTTATGATACAAAAACAAAAAGAAGAGAATTACTGAAATGCACCAATATTAAAGAAGGGATCATTACACAGCCTATACAATATGGGCCTGAAAATTTTGCCTTCTTGTACGATTCTAATGGCGTGCAAAATAAATATGTTGTTATGTTTGGGCGCGACAGGCGCAATCATGACTCTACGTATGCTGTGCCTATTACCAACTATCGTCAGAATATTATAAGTCATCAATACAGCGCTGCAAGCAATACGGTATCTGATATAGTGCAGATAGGTGAAAAATATAAAGTTTATACTCACGAGCTGGAAATACCTGGTGTAAACGTAACGCCTAAGAAGTTAGTGCCAACCGCACTTTCAATAGAAAAACCTGAACCGCAAACACCACATCGCACGTTGTCGTATAACGATATAAAACGTGGCAAACGACACCGTGAAGAAAATGAAGACAACTATAAGCCACCTGTAATAAATGGTGGCACTGCTTTCCAAACTGAATTTACAGATACTGCAATGGCTAGACCTTCAAGCGGCCGACCACGTCCTATACAGGCAGCAGAGGAGCCAGAGCCTGAAGACAGCAGTAAGCTGACGCTGATAAACGACAGCACTTACCTGAAAATGAAGCCTGCAACCTATAGGTTGAGCTTTGCCCCAGACTTTTTTACTGTACGCCTGGATAATAGCATTCTGTTTAACCAGTACCAGATCATACAAGATAATGGTGGGCAATATACTAATCCATCATTAAGTGGGCTTGTTACAGTGAGCCTTAACGATGTGATGGAGAACTACAGGTTTACGGGCGGTTTTCAGTTGCCCATTAACCTGTCGGGTACAGCATATTTCCTGCAGTTTGAAAACTTCAGACGTCGGCTGGATTGGGGTTTGTTATACCTGAGAACACAAAACTCTTACACTTATAATGTAACCTATACAGATACGGTTAATAGGCAGTCGACAACAGAACAGCAACCTGGTAAAACAGTTACCAACCTGCTTCAATTTAATGTTACAGATCCCCTTGACCATATAAGGAGTATCCGTTTCAGAACAGCCCTGCGTTATGACCAAATAAGCCTTTCACCCGTAGATCCGATAAGTCTTACGGCAGATATACCAAACCGTAACAAGTATTGGTCTATGAGCCGGATTGAATATGTTTTTGACAATACCACTAATCCTACACTGAATATCCGGAACGGTTTCAGGTATAAATTCTATGCAGAATACCTATATGGTATAAACAGCAACAATCTAAGCTGCTACAATTATGGGCTTGACTTCAGGTACTATAAGAAGATATACAAGAACTTTATTTGGGCTAATCGTGTGGCCTACGCCCATTCTGACGGTACTGCTGAGGTTGAGTATTCGTTGGGTGGTGTGGATAACTGGATCAATTATACCTACGATAAATCTGCTCCGGCATCGAACGGGAATTATTATTTCCAATCGCTGGCCACCAATTTACGTGGGTATGGTGAAAATGCAAGGAACGGTAACAACTTTGCAGTGTTGAACTCTGAATTGAGGTTGCCAGTATTGGCTACATTTCTAAAACGCCCTATACAATCTGCTATTTTAAAGAACTTGCAAGCTGTAGTGTTTGTAGATGCGGGTAGTGCATGGAACGGCTTCTTGCCAGATGCGCAAAATTCATCAGTCAACTATTATTTTACTAACCAGAATGGAGCAAGCGGCACCACACCAATTGTGCCTATAAGCATACAGGCTACAGTGCCCGGCAGCGGTGGCTTGGCAATTGGCTATGGCGGTGGATTGCGCACCACACTTTTAGGCTATTTTTTACGTGCTGATGCAGCATGGAACAAAGACGGAGGTGCCGTAACGTATTATTTTTCATTAGGGACTGATTTTTAGGTGCTGAAAAGCAAGTAAGACCGGCTATATCTATATGAGGCGCTATATGGGGGTATTGTATTTAATAATTATAATGTGGTACGCTTTTTACTACTTTTGCATGGTAAAAGGTTTGAACAAAGTCTATGAGTTTATCTAGGGAAGCAAGGATTGGGTTACTGGTTACTATTTCACTACTTGTATTTTTTGCCGGTTTTTATTTTCTGAAAGGATCGAGCCTGCTTTCAAGCGAGAAGACTTACTATTGTTTTTTTGCTGACGTACAGGGATTGCAGGGATCATCGAATGTGCAAATACGTGGACTAAATGTAGGACGTGTATCGCATACACAGCTTATAGATAACAAAGGCGTAAAAGTTTCTATAGCCATAGCGAAAGATGTGGAGATACCACAGGGTACAATAGCTAAGTTGGCCTCTGCAGATCTGCTGGGCACAAAGATCATAAAACTAGATCTGGGATCAGGACCGGGCCTGATAGCGAAAAACCAAGAACTGCCTACCGCTATAGAAGGAGGCCTTGTTGATAATCTTTCGGCGCAAATGACACCGCTGCTAGCTGATGTGAGGGGTGTTATAAGCACTCTGGATACATTGCTTGTGGGGGTGAACAATATAGTTAGTGTTCAGAATCAGAAAGCCATAACCGGCAGCATAGCATCTTTAAATACAACTACAGCCAACTTTGCTGCACTTTCTTCCACATTGAGGCAGGAAACCGGAGAGATCAATGGCATTATACATAATGCAAACAGCATAACAGCTAACCTGGCCAACAATAACGACAAAGTGCAGCAGATACTAGCTAATACTGCTGCGGCAACCGATAAGCTGGCAAAAGCGCCTATAAAGGAAACTTTTGAAAACCTGCAAAAAACAACAAATGAACTGCAGGGGATATTGAATAAGATAAATAACAACCAGGGATCACTTGGTGCGATAGTAAATGATAAGGCTCTTTATACTAATCTTACTAATTCCCTGGCATCCCTTAATCTCCTGATGGCAGACCTGAAGGAGCATCCAAGCAAGTATGTTAACATCAGCGTATTTGGAAAGAAGAAAAAATAATGGTTCGCGAAGCTTTGTAACATGCAGGTATTGATCAGTCAGCTAAATAGTTATAGGAACGCCTTCGTTTTTTTTCTCTTAATAATAATATTATTAGTTGCCAACGGCAGCGTGTACGCGCAGAAGACGGATACCGCAAAAAAAGTTAACATTAGTATCCTGAAAACCATCAGGTTTGAGTCTTTTCAGACAGATTCGGGTGTCATCAATAAATTCATTGGCGATGTGCAGTTACAGCAGGCTGAAAGCATCATGTATTGCGACAGCGCCTACCTGAATCAGAAAACAAATAATCTTGAGGCATTCAGTAATGTGAAAATTATTCAACCTGGTGGCACAGAGGCCATGAGCGATTACCTGCGATATACTGGCAACATAAAACTAGCCTTTATGAAGGGTAACGTAAGCCTTACAGACGGCAAAAGTAAACTATGGTGTACCGAGCTTACTTATGACCTGACTACCAAAACAGGCACCTATGACCAGGGCGGAACATTGCAAAATGATGCTACCACAGTATCCAGCAACTCGGGCGTGTACGATGTGAAGAATAAGGATTCCCGTTTTAAGGGGAATGTGATCATTACAGATCCCCAATACAACATAAAATCTGAAGACCTGGGTTATAATACTGAAACCAAAGTGATTAGGTTTTTTTCACCTTCGGTAGTTTTGGGCGATAAATCGAAGCTGGTTACCAGTAGTGGTACCTACGACAGTAAGAATGAAATAGCCCACTTTATAAGCCGCTCATCAATAACAGATGCTGACCAATACCTGGAAGCGGATACAATAAACTATGACAAACATACTGGCAATGGTGATGCCACCGGTCATGTTATATCTATAGACACAGCACAGCACAGCACGCTGTACTGTGGCCATGCTGATTATAACGGAAAGACCCATAAACTGCTGGCCGTAGATAAACCTGTACTGAAACAAATGAATGGTGCTGACAGCC
>JABDEZ010000029.1 GCA_013286835.1 Bacteroidota bacterium | reverse complement strand
GAAGTAGATGTACCCCGTAAGCGTATAGCCCTTTCCATAAAGCAGGCCCAGGAAGCACCCGCAAAACGACCATCAAACAAAACCGGCGACCGGGAAAGAAAACCACAACCTGCACCAACAGCCGAGACCAATATTAATGATGCGCTCAACCTCTTGAAAAAAAGGTTCGGCAAATAATAAGTTACACAATATCCCCGCGTGGCTGCACTAATCCTGTAGCCATGCTTTTTATGCATAAACTTTATTGGCTATCTTTATAATGATGAGAAAAGCATTTATCGTGAGGTGTATTTTATTGCTGGGGGCGCTTGCAGGCTATTGCAGCCAACTGTATGCCAGTACGCCGCTGGAAATGTTTATCATGCACGAGAAAGACATAACCCCATTCACTTCTTTAAGCCTATGGCAACCGGCTGAAAACGACAATGCTAGCAACACCGTTAACTATGTTGACTATGCGCAGTTCTTTAATATCGACATATCACAATTAGCCGTCCTTTTAAAGACCAGAAACAGGAGCGTAACCATACAACTACCTAAAAAAGATGGTGGCGTCTATACCATCAGCCTGGCTCAATACAATTGCTTCACTGCAGATTTTAAAGTACAATCCATTGTAGGAAATATAAAAACCGATTGCCCATATGCTGCCGGTATATACTATAGGGGCATAGTAGATGGCGTTCCTAATTCACTAGCGTCTTTTTCTTTTTTTAATGATGGAGTGTATGGTCTGTTCTCCATACCTGGAGAGGGTAATTATAATCTGGTACCCAATCGCCTGGCATCAAACAACAACAAGCTTAGTTACATCCTATATAACGACAAAGACAGTAAGTTAAAATCCGCGATAGGCTGCACTGAAGATCTGTTGGAAAATAAAAGGAGCAGCAACTTATCAGCAGCATTAGCACGCAATGCATACAACACCTGCCGGGAAATAAAAGTATTTGAAAAGGCTGATTACCAGTTGTATCAAAAGTACGGCAGTGTTACTGCCGTTGCCAACTACGTTACTGCATGTTTCAATGCATCATCTACAATCTATCGTAACGAGGGCATCTACACCACAATGAAACTATTGCAGGTAGATACAGCAACAGATATTTACAATGACCCATCTTACACTTCCGGGTATTCTTTTTTAAACCTGTTTAGCGTAACAACAAAAGACACATTGAACGGGGCCGATGTGGCCATGTTGTTATCTGGCGCGCCGGGGCAGCTGGGTGGTATAGCATGGGTAGGTACATTATGTCAACCATTTAGTGCTGCTGACAATTCTGGGCCATATGGCTTTGTTGATATAGTAGGCGATTATGCTACACTACCCACATTCTCTTACGATGTAGTAACCATTGCTCACGAAATTGGTCATACACTAGGTTCTGTGCATACACACAATTGTTCATGGCCGGGTGGGGCTATAGATGGCTGTTACACACTAGAGGGTAATTGCCAGATGCCTGTACCTCAATACCCGGTAAACGGGGGTACTATTATGAGCTACTGTTTTCTTATATCGGGTGTGGGCATTAATATTTCAAATGGGTTTGGCCCACTGCCCGGCAGTGTTATACGCAATATGGTGGCGACAACAAGCTGTGGGAATATATACAGTGTAAGCAATGCTCTAGCCTTACCCGGAACGTCGCTCAGCGCAAACAGGGAGTGTACCATGAACGGCATTACCTACTATTGGAACGATAACAACACTGCCGATACAAGCGATGACAAACTACTCTTGCAGATCAATAAAAACGGCAACAACATAGGCACAATAGATAGTCCGGGTTTTGTGGCACAAACTGCTACCAACATCGGCTATGGCAGCGGTACTGGTGCCATCACTAACTTCCCTTCAGGTACATCTTCTATCATACAAGATACAAGCTATGCTATGCACCGCTATTGGTACCTG
Organism: Bacteroidota bacterium; assembly: GCA_013286835.1. GTDB lineage: Bacteria > Bacteroidota > Bacteroidia > Chitinophagales > Chitinophagaceae > JABDEZ01. The sequence goes on along the minus strand of JABDEZ010000029.1, from coordinate 25,918 downwards.
CATACAGGTATTGCGCCCGGTGGTGATATAGAGGTGATGTTCCCTTACCTGCAGGCAGATAAGCATGATCTTTTAAATAGCCTGCTTACCCCCGTAGCTGCTGATACCACAATATATATGTACATGGTCAACACAGGCAATCCTAATCCCTCTCTTGGGTTTTTAGGTGCAGCCGCAGCCAACTTTACTATATGCGCTCCAGGCTCAACTTTAGCTGCCAATGCCTGGACTGAGAGTACTACCGGCAATATTAATTTTGCGCATTTGCTTACTAATGCCCCATCTGTAGGTGGCAGTGGCTTTGTTACCTATAAAAAGTACTTGGCAGCAGACAATATGACAACCCCTTCTGATGCCTTAACGTTCTTTCCCAATCCTGCCAAAAACAGCTGGAATGTAATAGTACCATACGGCCTTAATAACGTGTTGTTGCAACTATATGATGCACAGGGTAAAATGGTGCTTAGCCAATTGCTTCATCATTCTGGTTTTAATGCAATTAACACAGGCAACCTGCCTGCAGGCGAGTATTTCTACCGCGTTGCTGGCAGCATATATAGGGGGAAACTTGTAAAGGAATAAATACCACAATTGGTACTGCAATAATTCATTGCAACACCAATTGTGAATAAAGCCGCATAAGCATATCGTTAGGATCCTGGCAAAAACCGGGATGCACTTTTGATGCCTGCACAACAGTACTGCGCGTAGCCGTAAGCCATCTAAAACGCTCTGCAACAGGGAGCTTACTTATAGGGCTGGCCGTTACGTCGCCCTGGCATATTTGTTCAAAAGCACACAGGTACTTTCGCACCTCTGCTATATCTAATTGCCTCGAAAAACAGCTGAACCGTTCTTCATCCAGGTCAAACATCACTTTTAAAAACTTTTTACCTGAACAATACAGTACAATACCCACGTTCAGGAATTCTTCGCGTTCCACACGGGGCACCACGCGTATCACCGCATATTCAAATAACAGATCACTTTGCATGCTGTGCGGGTTTTACAAAGTTTTCAGAATGTGCAACGCGTATAGACAGGAATTGAAAATAAGCCTGCCTGTGTTGCGATGGCGTTTCAAACAGGTCTTCTCCAGTCAGCCATTCATCTGGTATCAGGTCCACTATAGCCTGTATTCGTTCATCAGTAAGTATTTCCTTAAAGGTAACATCAACTTTATCCAGCTCAGTTGCTTGTGGTAGTAATACATGGTCTTTCACCTGTGTAAAAGGTTGCAGGGCCTTGGTCTCCCAGGTAGCCCAGTTATGATGAAAGTACAGCGATGCCCCATGGTCTATGAGCCAAAGTTCCTGGTGCCACAACAGCATATTGGTATTGCGTACAGTTCTGTCCACGTTCATCAACAAGCTATCCAACCAAACAATCTTCGATGCCAGCAAGGGATCAACCGTAGTAACTGCCGGATCAAACGTCATAGCCCCAGAAAGATAATGTAAGGCAAGGTTAAGACCGGTACTGGCTTTAAGTAAGTCCTGTATTTCCTCGTCCGGTTCAGTACGGCCAAAGGCTTCATTTAAATTGGCAAACACGATCTCTGGCATCTTCAATCCCAAAGCACGCGCTATCTCCCCTCCTATCAATTCTGCTATCAGCGCTTTTGTTCCTTGGCCTGCTCCACGAAATTTGACAACGTATAAAAATCCATCATCGGCCTCAGCTATCGCAGGCATAGATCCCCCTTCACGCAATGGGGTTACATATCGTGTTACGTTAACAGTACGGAGTTGCGGTTTATCGATCATAATGTACTAATGGCAAGTAATGCCGCTCTATTATCTGCCAAAGCAGTCGCGGTGCTGCAAAAATACTATTATCCATTACTTTCTTCAGCTGTTTCTTCTGTGGCTGCTGCCGGGTCATCTTCCAGCAGCGCTTCTTCTACCAATGGCAATGGCAATTGCCTGGATGATTTGATGTGCAGCTTTTGCATATAAGCCGCCTGGCTAATGAGGTTACCTTTACCGGTCTTCAATTGAGCATACGCATTGGTGTATGAGCTGTTTGCGCGATCCAGGTACTTGCCCACCTCATCCATGCTATTTACAAATCCCACCAACTTATCATAGAGTGATCCCGCTTTCTTTGCTATTTCCTGTGCATTCCTGTTCACATTATCGCGCTTCCAGTAGTCATATACCAGCTTCATAGCGCCCAGCAAAATGGTAGGGCTAAGCAGTATTATGCCCTTATCATAAGCATATTGCCAAAGTGCAGGATCTCCTTGCGATGCTGTAATAAATGCTGCTTCCACCGGTACAAACATCATTACCGTGTCCAGTGTGCCAGGCAGGTTATTGTACTTCTTACCAGCAAGCCCGTCAATGTGATTCTTAACCGACCGCACTAACTGGTTGCGGTATTGTAATTGTTCCACTTCGGTAGTCGCTGAACAGTATTGTTCATAATGCACCAGTGACACTTTTGAATCGACAATCACCACCCTGTTATCCGGGTACTTCACCAGTACATCTGGGCGTATGGTAGTACCGTCCTCATTCTTACCAGTTTCCTGTACCGTAAAATGTATATCTTTTTGCAGGCCCACGTATTCCAATATCCGCTCCAATATGGCCTCTCCCCAATCGCCTTGCTGTTTGGTACTGCCACGCAGTGCATTGGTCAGGTTCTCGGCTTCCTTACCCAGGCGTTGGTTCATTTCCATCACCTGCTTTATTTCTGTCCGCAGCGATGCCCGTTCTTTGGTTTCATCATTATATCGTGCATCTATCTCATTCCTGAATTCGCTGATCTTATCCTTCAACGGATCAAGCATCACCTTCAAATTTGTTTCCTGCTGTTCATTAAATTTCTTAGCGCTGGTATCTAGCACTGCACCAGCTATTACTTTAAATTCAGCTTCCAGTTTTTGCTTTATTTCTTCCAGGTCTTTTTTCTGTGTCTCCAGCTTTTCCTGCCGTGCCCTTGCTTCTGCTTGTAAGCCAGCAATTAGTCGTTCAGCATCCTGCAATTCATGTTGAATAACGTTGTTCCTCTCCTCCTGCTGTTTCAGTATTGCAGACAGTTCAACTTGTCTTGCTATCGCAGTATCCTTTTGTGTTACAGATATATACAATTCCTTTTGCACCTGCTGCATTTCAAGTTTCAACTCCTCTAGTCTAGCGCTTGGCACATGGTCGCGCTCAAACAAAAGTTTACGTACTACCCATATTACAATAGCTCCTGTAACAATGCCTGCTACAAGAACTGCAAATAAACCTGCTTCCATCGTGTTGCTTTATTATCAATGTACAGTAAAGATACGCTTAGCTGCAAAATCAGCCCCTCTGAAAGATTATGAACTGAGCCGTAATCTACTTATTTTAGAAGTGTATTATTAGATGTAAGCCAGTAATTTAAACATCATTTATTCTTCCAAAATCTATCCACATATTACTTTGCAAAAGCTTAAATTTATTAAAAGTTATCCCATGCAAAAAGGAACAAAAGAAAATCCGTGGAAATTAAAAACGCCGCCTCTGAGTTCTGAATACGAAATGTATAAGGATGGAAAAGACGGGAAAGAAATCTTAGTATGCACCGTAGGTAAAACAATACTACATTACGACTACCGTTGCATAAACGACCTGCATGAAATGCTCAAAGACCACGGCGAATGGATGGAACTTGGCAGTGCTGATGAACAAAAACATGCAAATGAGGGTACTGTTGAAGCCTGGGGCAGATCAGACCGCAACCCTATTGGTGGCTGGTATGGATTAAAGAAAGGGCTGCGAGGTAGATTTGCTATGTATATCCCACCATTGATGGAAGAACTGGGACTTGCAGAGGTGGAGCATAACCCAAAGAATAATAGAATGCGGGCGAAATAATTTTACCACTTTATCTGTTGTTCCTACATTTAATTTACATACTTATAGTAGGCTAGCGCCAGCCGTATCTCACCGTATGTGTATTCATCGCTGAGCAGGTCTTTTATTGGCTTCAATGCTATTGTCTGACCGCTTTGTTTTATCACCTGCAATATTGTTGCCAGCCTGTCCTTTTCCACAAATTTGGTAATGCTTAGTTCTCCATTTTCTACAAAAGTAGCCAAGTGCCCTTCTATGGTAGTTGGCGACATATTACGTTGCGCAGCTATTTCCACAATGCTATTACCATCCTGGAACAACTGGAAGGTAACCTGCATGGTATTGCTCAGTTTTTTTTCTTTGGGCGCAGTGCTGCGCTCCCGCTTGGTTTTCACAAGTGGCATCCGGCTTTGCAGGTTGTGGCTCGCGCAGTAGTCTTTTATAGCTTTAAGGAAAGCAGTACCATAACGCCCAACCTTATAATCACCAAAACCAGATATCAATAACAATTCTTCAGGTTTCTGCGGCAAGAAGGTTGCCATATCAGCAAGTGTGCTATCGGCCAGTATATTGTAGCTGGGTACATGCTGGGCATCAGCTATCTCTTGCCGTACCTGGCGCAGTGTTTTCATTAGCTCTTTTTCATACACTGCATCCTCTTCCTGTGCTTCTGCATTCTCTTTCTTCATTACCAGCTTCACTGCAATCTCGCCTTTCAATATACTTCGACTTTTGTCGTTTAGCAGCAGTGTTCCATACTGGTCGTCGGTACGGGCCAGCATGTGGTTTTGCAGCATCTGCTTCACCAGCCATTGCCATTCTTCTTTCTTCAGGCTTTTACCTACACCATAGGTTTTCAATTCTTTGTGTGCAGGCAGTATCTTATCTGCGCCTGTAGCGCGCAATAGGTCTATAAGGTATGCAGGGCCGTATCGTTCTCCTGTACGCACTATTGCAGACAGCAATTTCTGGGCATCAATAGTTACATCCTTTTCTTCCAGGCTGCTCAGGCAATAGTCACAGCTGCCACAATAAGCCGGGGCGGGTTCACCAAAGTATTGTAATAAATATTGCCTGCGGCAGCACTCACTTTCACAAAACTCCTGCATCTGGTCCAGCTTCTTGCGGGCTATACTGGTTTGCTGCGGATTGCCGTCTATAGTAATAAAGCCTTTCAGCTTCATAATATCGCCGGCGCTATAATAGGTAATGGCATCGCTTCGCAGGCCATCACGCCCAGCACGCCCTGTTTCCTGGTAGTAACCCTCCAGGTTCTTGGGTACATCGTAGTGTATCACAAAGCGCACATTGCTCTTGTCAATGCCCATTCCAAAAGCTATGGTGGCTACAATTATTTTCACCTCGTCACGCTGAAACTGTTCCTGTACACGGTTTCGTGCACCGCTATCCATCCCTGCATGGTAACAGGCCGCCATATAGCCTTGTCCCCTAAGCTTTTCAGCAAGGCTTTCTGTGCTTGCACGCGATAGGGTGTATATTATACCGCTATCGTCCGGGTGTTGGGCCAGGTACTTGCTCATCTGCCCAAGCGCATCTTTTTTCTTGCGTATATAGTAATATATATTGGGCCTGTTAAAACTGGATACAAATACCTGCGGGTGGTGCAGTGCCAGTTTTTCCAGTATATCTTTCTGGGTAAGGTCATCAGCACTGGCAGTAAGCGCTATTACTGGTAAGTGCGGGAATACATCTTTCAATACCGCCAATTTCAGGTATTCAGGCCTGAAATCATGCCCCCAAGATGAGATGCAATGCGCCTCATCTATGGCAAATAACGATGGATTTATTTTGCGTAAAAAGTCGAAGAATGCAGCGCTGTTTGCAGGTATGCGCTCGGGCGCTATGTACAACAGTTTTAGATCGCCATTAAGCGCTTTGACTATAATGTTTTGTTGTTCCGCCTGCGATTGTGATGAATTAAGATAAGCAGCAGGGATACCATTGGCCAGCAAGCCATCCACCTGATCCTTCATTAGCGCTATCAACGGCGAGACTACTATAGTAATGCCTGGCAACAACACTGCTGGCAATTGATAACAAACAGACTTACCACCACCAGTGGGCATAATGGCCAGCACGTCATTACCGTCTAGTACGGCCTCTATTATTTGTTGCTGGCTGAGCCTGAACTGGCTGTAACCAAAATGGTGCTGAAGGGCCTGGTGTATTTGTTGCTTGAGTGACATAGAAACTAACAGGCAAGATAAGGAAAGATGCAGTGTTATAGTGCTGCGCGCAACTTTATCTTCTTGTCAACTGCAAAATATAGCCTTGCTATCCCCCATCCTATCAGCATCCCAAGTATTGCGGCAACCAAAACATCTGTAAAATAATGCACACCAAGATACAGGCGGCTGTAACACACAAACATAGCCCATGGGTACATTACAAAAGGCATCCACTTCAGGCGTGGGTAAGTAATTATACTAATGTAGGTAGCCAGGCCAAATGTATTGCATGCATGAGAAGAGATAAAGCCATAGTCCCCGCCCTGGTAGTTATTTACATAGTGCAGCAAGGAGTGCAGCGCAGGATTATGGCTGGGGCGTGGCCGCATGCATAGTGGCCTTATGATGCTTGATGATAGCTGGTCTGTAGCCAATACCAATGGCAGTGTCATAAGTATCTTCCATAAGCTGTCCTTTTTATATACTACAACAAGCAATATGGTCAGCAACACGTAAAAAGGTATCCATGATCCCGTTTGGCTGGCAAACCACATAATGGAATCCAGCATAGGGGTATTATGGCTGTTTACAGCCAATATTATTTGCTCATCTAAAGCCTGTATGCGGTCAAACATAGACTATTGAGCTTTGGCAGTTTTTTCCTCAAACTGTGCGAGTGTAAATGTTTCCTTTACTCTTATACCACGTGGTGTGCTTTCCAGAGTGCAGCATTCATTTACCGGGTCATGTTCAAAATAAAGCACCCAATTGTTTGCCACGGCTTCGTTCAGCAATTTCTGTTTTTCCATCAGTGTATCCAGCGGGCGCATGTCATATGCCATTACCCACGGTAGCGATACGTGTGCTGCACTGGGTACAAGGTCTGCACAATAGAGTATTGTGGTATCGTTATATTTTATCTGTGGCAACATCATGCAATCTGTATGGCCGTTCACATATCTGATACGTATATCTTCCAGCCATTCGGCACCGTCTGGAGTATCTATTAAACGCAGTTGGTTACTTTGCTCAATGGGCAATATATTCTCTTTCAGGAAAGATGCTTTTTCTCTTTCATTAGGGTCAAGGGCAGAATTCCAATGTTTATGGTTGCTCCAGTAAAAAGCATTTTTAAATACAGGCACCAGTTTATCTCCATCGCGCATTATGGCGCCACCGCAATGGTCAAAATGCAGGTGAGTAAGGAATACATCGGTAATATCTTCTGGTTTATACCCATGGGCCGCCAGCGATTTTTCCAGCGTATCATCACCGTGCAGGTAGTAATGGCCAAAAAACTTTTCATCCTGCTTGGTCCCCATTCCAGTATCTACCAATATTTTGTAGTTGCCATGCACTATAAGCAGGCAACGCATGGCCCAGGAGCACATATTGTTATCATCGGCCGGATTGGCTTTGTTCCACATGCTTTTGGGTACTACGCCAAACATGGCACCGCCATCCAGCTTAAAATATCCTGCATTTACTGTAAATAGTTTCATGGTATTTATTATATGGTAATGAGGGCAGCCTGTTTTCTCTGCTTTACAATAGCAAGATACAAAATGATAGAGCCACTGGCAAAGAATACAATGAGTGCCAGTATTGAGTTACGCATAGAGCCCGTTATTTGATCTATAAAGCCGAAGGAAAACATACCGATCACAATGGCTATTTTTTCCGTAAAATCATAAAAGCTAAAAAATGATGCCGTATCATGTGTTTCAGGCATTAGCTTAGAATACGTAGAACGGCTGAGCGACTGTATGCCGCCCATTACCAGGCCTACCACCATTGCCAAAATGTAGAATTGTAATGCATTTTGTACAAAGTAGGCAGCAATACAAACGCCTATCCATATAAATACTACAAATAGAAGCACCTGCAGGTTGCCATATATTTTAGATAGTGATGACATAACATATGCACCGGCAATGGCAACCAACTGAATAATGAGTATAATGGTAATAAGCTGACTGGTTTCCAGGTTCAGTATTTTCTTCCCGAAGGCTGTTGCTGCAAGCATTACAGTTTGCACACCCATACTATACAGAAAAAAAGCACATAGGTATGTTACCAAAACAGGCATAGCTTTAATTTTTGTCCATACCTTTTTCAGCTCTATAAAACCATTTGCGATCAAGTTATGCTCCGGACGCTTAGCTACAGGTAGATTTTTAGGAAGGTTCCTGAATGTGATCTGTGCAAACCCCATCCACCAGATACCTACCAGCAAGAAGGACAACCTAGCGGGAAATGTTGCATCGGTAATGCCAAACAATTCTGGTTTCAGTACAAATACAAAGCATATAAGTTGCAATAACACACTTCCTACATACCCATAGGCAAAGCCTTGGGCACTTACCGTATCTTGTTCAGCGTCAGTAGCTATCTCAGGCAAAAAAGCATTGTAAAAAACCAAGCTGCCACAGTAACCTACAGCAGCTAATGCAGAACAGATCACACCATACTCCAAAGTTGATTTATTAAAGAAAAACAGGCCACAACATGCAAGAGAGCCTAAATAACAAAAGAACTTCATGTAGCTTTTCTTATTACCCTTGTAGTCTGCTATAGAAGATAATATAGGAGACAGGATGGCTATTATCAGGTATGCTGCTGCCAACGAATAATCAAATAAGACATTATTCGATATTTTCAGTCCAAAGAATGAAATTTTATCACTCTCTGCTCCTGTTGGCAGTTTTGTGACTGCAATAGCAAAAAAGTATGCGGGGAATATGGTTGACGTAATAACCAGGTTGTAGGCAGAGTTTGCCCAGTCGTACATAGCCCATGCACGATGCACTTTTTTAGATGATAACGGTCGCGCTGTATCTGTAACAATATTTTCCATTGTATGCTTATTACATGGGCAGAATAGACCCGCCCATTCAGTGTGCGTCAAAAATAGTAATGTTTAGCTGTGATTCTTTTTTTCGATCTTATTATAGCAAGATTTTCATTTTATTTAATACTGCCTGTTTATGTCTCATTGATAACAGCATGTATTTGGGATGGGTGAATCATTACCTAAAAGTTCATCATTGCTCACTACAAAACTATTGACCGAAAAATCTCACCTTATTTTATAGCTCACGCACATTTGCAACATATCAATACATATTATTAACATACAATATACCAAAGAGGAGGATTTTTTCTCAATTTATTAATATTACCCTCGTGGTCCGTTACCCTCAACTAATATAACTTTGCCGCCCTTTCAGCAATAACAAGGGTTAGGCAATCACGGAAGATATTCTAAATAGATGGGGGCAAAATTGAAGTAACAAGTTGCAATTATTGGGACATTAAGATGTATTTGAAGATGCAATAAAAAAATACATTTTTTGCAGACAAACTTAATATTGTGGATAAGTATGAAATCGTAATTTGTAGAAGAATGGTACATAAAAAATCTCATAGAAGTGGATACGAATAATTGTATATTACTAAATACTACAGGAGGTAGGTGTTTGATTATAAATAGGAATACAATCTGTTTCAGCCCAAAGTAGCCATGGCATTGAACAATAGAAGAAATGAAGTGTTGCTTGGAGCAGCCGGATGAAGCAATGTGAAATTTTGGTAGCCTGAATACGGTTTTTATAGCAAATATGGTTCCAAACATTGCAATGCCCAATCTGTAATCGCAGGTAAACAAACAAGCGCGGTTTGATTTTTTTTTTCAACAAATTGTTAGCAATTTCGTTGCCTTGCTCTCAGAAAAAAAGCAAGTCGATCCATATGTACGTTTTCACAAATTTTCTTGTGCTTCGTGCATGCCTAAAGGCGGTATATAGTAGTAACAAAAACCCTTACGCAGAGTGAGGACAGGCGGGTGTCGCCGTAACAAAATGTGGTATATATATTTGAGATCAACTTGAATGAGCGTTAAATATGGATAAGAGTCAATTCAACATAAATACACTAAGCGAAGCAGAACTTGGCTGGGAAAAGTGTCTGGGCATTATTAAAGATAATGTCAATTGGCGCACTTACCAGACTTGGTTCGAACCGGTGAGGGCTGTAGCCTTAACCGAAAATATATTGACATTGCAGGTGCCCAGTCAATTCTTTTATGAATGGCTGGAAGAACATTATGTAGAGCTGTTAGGTAAAACCATTAAAAGGGTATTAGGAAAGGAAGGAAGACTGGAATATCGTATCATTATGGAGAGCGGTTCTCCTCATCGTTCACCGGCATCTGTTAATATGCCTGGTAGCACTCATAACAAACCGGCTAAGGAGACCAATTTTGTAGATATGCCCCTTAAATGGGACGATCCGCACAACATTAAAACTCCTTATGCTATACCGGGCCTGAAGCGCATGCAGATAGACCCACAACTGAATGCCAATTATACATTTGAGAATTACGTGGAGGGCGACTGCAATCGTGTGGCTCGCTCTGCCGGTATGCATATAGCTAAGAAGCCAGGTACAACGTCTTTCAATCCGCTGGTTGTTTATGGCGGTGTAGGTTGGGGTAAGACCCACCTTGTGCAGGCCATTGGCAATGAGACACGCAGGCTGCATCCTAACAAGAGTGTATTGTATGTAAGTGCCGAAAAGTTTATCAACCAGTTCATTGATCACTCAAAAAACAACGAGATAAACGATTTCATTCATTTTTATCAGCTTATAGATGTGTTGATACTGGATGATATCCATCTCTTTATCCCTGCCAATAAAACACAGGATGTGTTCTTTGCCATATTTAACCACTTACACCAGGGTGGTAAGCAGATCATCCTCACCAGCGATACCCCTCCAAAGGATCTTGATGGCATGCAGGAACGCTTGCTGAGCCGTTTCCGTTGGGGACTGAATGCAGACATACAGGCTCCCGACTTTGAAACCCGGCAGCTGATACTACAGATGAAAATGCGGCAGGAAGGTTTGGAGATCCCTGATGACGTGGTAAAATACATAGCCTACAATGTACAGAGCAACGTACGCGAGCTTGAAGGCGCTGTAATAGCATTGTTTGCACAAGCCACATTAAACCGGAAGGAGATAGACCTTGAATTGGCAAAGCGTGTAATGCGCAATTTTGTAAAAACGGCTATACGAGAAATAACAATAGAAAATATACAGAAAATGGTATGCGACTACTACCATATAGCTTACGACAAGTTGTTGGCCAAAACGCGTAAGCGTGAAGTAGTGCAAGCAAGGCAGATAACAATGTACCTGGCTAAGAAATTTACCAAGAGCTCTTTAAAGAACATTGGGGAGCATTTTGGTGGCTTTGACCATACAACAGTAATACACTCCTGCCAGACGGTTGAAAACCTGATGGATACAGATGTAGAGTACAAAGAGCACCTGTTGGAAATACAACAAAAGGTACAGCTGGCAAGCATTTAATAAGAACTGCAAAAAACTTTTTGAATTGTCGTTAATACAATTATCTTTGCAGTCCATTAAAAAAACGGTGACGGTTACAGGGCTGCTGAAAAGCACGGTAATCAACACAAAAATGGTGAGGTGGGAGAGTGGCCGAATCCAATAGTTTGCTAAACTGTCGTACGTTTTACCGCGTACCGCGGGTTCGAATCCCGCCCTCACCGCCACAATGAAACGATAGCCCAAAGGGGCAATTGTAATAAAAGCAGGAAACTGCAACACTGCTTGTACACGCGCAGTACATACAGAAAAGTTCGGGGAGTAGCGCAGCCCGGTAGCGCACCTGGTTTGGGACCAGGTGGTCGCAGGTTCGAATCCTGTCTCCCCGACTTGAGAGGACAAAATGGTAGCAATACCGTTTTGTCCTTTTTTATTTTTATCCAACTCGTTACTAATCATATAGACATAACGAACCGCTTCGTTCACTCTCCCAGTTCGAAGTAAATTATTTTCAAAATGCATTTTTTCGGGGAACATCGAACTGATGATTTCTCGTTTCTTATCAACTTCTGCAATTTCATAATTGTAATCCAGCTTTAAACGGTTGTCAACACCCTTTTTCAGCAGTCCTTTAATATTGTGTAATATTGTGCCAGATTGTGAACGGTACCGGAATGGCATCCTAATCGACACAGTACATGCGGTTTTGGGGGTGAAGGATACTGTAACAACAATCTACGTTGTAAAGCAGAGCATTTGCAGCAATGTGAAGTATGACACTGCTATTATACAAATAGCCAGGGATGGCGCAGTGAAAGTATCTATATAATCTTCCCTAATCCTGCGTAGTATGAAATAACAATAGCGGCGCCTAATAATACCAGCACTGCTACAATGTGGCTATTGCACCCCCTCATACAGGGACAATCATATTGTGTGACTTTTTTTGTAACGCTCGGTCAAGCTTTTGATTATGCTGTAAACCATATTGGCGCATATCTTGATAGTGGCATTATTGACACGACAAAAAATTGCGGTTCCCCTCAAACCACTCACGTGCCTCAGATTCAAATTTTAAATATCATAAATAACACTTTAAATTGGGTAAAAATAGAAGGTAGCTTTACGGCTACCGGCACTGAAAAATTTATCACGATTGGTAACTTTTATGATAAAACACATACAACCTATATTCCTTCCATTTCAGGGGGATTTGGAAAAAATGGTAGTTTTTGAAAGTTTAGTCCCACCATTAAACTTATTACCCTGGTAATTAGTCTGAAGTCGTTTACCCACATCTAGGACTGATAATTTTAGCGTGCTGTAAAGTCCCTCAATTGGGAATAAAATGGCATTAATTAAATAACACTTAGACATCAGTATTAATAGTATTTGAGACGGAATTTTTTTATAAAAAAAATGTAAAATACGTTTTAGATTTATAGACTTATTTTCAAACAAGTTTGAAGATTTTTTTTTAGATTTGTACAAGAAAACAAGCGTTATTTATTAAAATAAGTATGCAATGAAAAACTATTACAGAGTTTTAGGAGTATCGACTAATTCTACAACAGATGATATTAAGAAAGCATATAAGCAACTTATAGAACAATATCATCCTATTCTGAACAGTGGAGATAAGTATGCCCAGGAAAGGTTTATAGATATTTCAGTTGCATATAAAACACTTTCAAATAAGGCAAAGCGTGAAGACTATAATGCAATCCTCAATAGCATAGGCCCTATTGTTCAGTACAACAATCAGCGGCATGAAGAAAACCTTTATTTTGCTACTGTCGCAGCCCCAATAATAAAAACTGCGAGATACAATAAATACCCTGTTTATGCAGCAATACTACTTACAACAGCATGCCTGTCTGTTGGTCTTTCTATGATGATAAATAACCTATCTGCTGGCAAAAGCAACTCGGGCCGTATAGCGTCAATAATAAAAGCAAGCCCCCAACCTCTAAAAAGCATAGTAACATCAATAACTGATATAAACACAGGGTTGCCATATGAAGAAACAGCTGCTATTCCTGCAATTTTTAACAGTAATAGTGATGCTTATAAAAGGTCAGCGAATACAGTTATCCATTTTAAAAAGGCGCATAATACATTACCTGTTGTCAAAGCTATAAGCCCTAAAAAAAATGAAGAAGTGGTAGTATCTACATTACCTGTAGAATATGCTATAGGTGCCTCAAGAAATGATATTCTGAAAATACAGGGATCCCCTAATTCTATCATCCGTTACGATAATGAAGATGAAGTATGGGTTTATGGTGGTAGTAAATTACATTTCAATAATGGCAGACTTGCTTCTTATCGTAACAGCGACAATAATTTACTGATAAGGAGTTTCTAATTTGACGTATAGTTAGATTTCGTTACAATGCTTTTAATAACATCATCTAATTTGCTTGCTGATTCTTTAATTCCATTAACTATCATCAATGTTTCGTCATCTGCTATTGCCCTAAATTCAAGCAGGTTACACAGTCCTAATACAGTGGTTAAAGGGCCACGTACATCGTGAGATTGTATCCAGGCGATCTCTCTAAGTATCTTGCTGCTTTCTTCTATCTTTTTTACATACTGTTTTTGTTCTGTAATATCCTGGAATGTGCCACGCAAACATAATGTAGTGGCAGTTTCATCGTAATAGATCTCTCCTTTTACGTTTATATATTTCCATAGCCCATCTCCCTTTATTCTGAATGTAAAGGGGGTGAATACTTTATTGTTCTTTACTTCTTTAATGATCTGTGCTACATCATGTCTATCCTTCCTAACTATTATTGCCATCATTTCTTTTATGCTCAATTCTATACCTGAATCAATTCCTAATACATTTTTTGCACCATCAGAAAAAATAATAGTATTACGCAGCAGGTTTATACTACCATAGCATATTTTAGCGGTCTTTTCGGCCCACTCCAATTGTCTGTTTTTAGCTATTAAGTGGCCTTCCAGGTTTAGACGGTCATCTATCTCTTTATTCAGGGCGCTAACTGTTTTATATTTAAATGTAACCGGAATAAAATGGCTCAGATAGAAGAGCAGATACCCTCCACAAAGGATAAGTACAACCTTAAAAAATAAAACTGCGAATTGGAGCTTATACCAAAACTGTAACCCACCCAGTAAATAACATAACCCACATATAATAAGAAATCCTGCAAACAGCCGGTATAGTGGATTTAGCAAATGCCTGTTCTTTAATACGTTGGCATAGTAGAATATTTTTATTGAAATTAAGGTGAGTACTATAAACATCAGCAAGTCGCTAATATTATCTGCCAACTTAGATATGTTGAACATAGTAATTAGATTTAGTAGTAATTGTAAATCATCTGTTGATGAAAATCCCAGCTATAAAATAGCTGGGATTTCTATTGAGCTGCATAAGTGTTAATATAAACTACATGGAAATTATCTGAAATTCAGTTCTCCTGTTATTCTGATGCTGTTGTTCTGTACAGTTTTCGCACTTGCACTTTTCCACGGGCATATGCTTACCATATCCTTTTGACATTAATCTTGAAGCCTTGATCCCTCTTTCCTGCAGGTATTTAATAACAGACAATGCGCGTGCATCAGACAAATGCATATTGTATGCATCAGATCCGCGACAGTCTGTATGTGAATTGACCTGGATATGCATTTCGGGATACTTGTTCAGCAACTCTAGCAAACGATCCAAAGAAGGTTTTGCATCGTCACGTATATTTGCCTTATTGTAATCGTAATAGATATTATCAACCTTATAAACTTCGCCAACTTTCAGTCGTTTCATAAACAAAGTGTCACTTAATTTTACACTGCCAGATTGAGGGCTTATACCTTTAGTAGAGAAGGTTTTTTCATTACCGTAGTAATTGTCCTTTAATCCATAAACACTATATAATTTGTCCATGTTAAGTGTTGTTGTATATACTTGCCCTGTGTTAAGAGAAATAGTATCTGCTTTAGATTTGCCATTCTCATACAACACAAGTACAGGGTTATCTAAAGGCTGATGTGTACCTTCATCATAAACAACTACATCATACGTAATATTGAAATTTGGCTTCAATCTTATTTCCCTGTGCAGCGTATCACTTTTTTTAATGTCGAGCGTAGAAATATTTATTTCAACCTGATCATACCCATTCTTTCTTGCCGCAACTGTATACATACTTTGTGGAAATAACCTGGTGAAAATTTCCCCTCTATCATTGCTTGATAAAGTATGTTTGTCATTTTTGCTTTGCAGTATTACATTACTGCCATCAATTTTTTTATTTGTTGCATCGTCAACAATATCAAGGGAAAGAAAGATCTGCTGCTTATTGTAAAAGTAAATATTGTCGCTCTTTTTAATGGCGGGCCTGTTTGATGCGAAATAACCAGTATTACCATCATCACGTAGGGTAAGTGACATATCATCGTAAGAGGAGTTTACCGGCATACCTAAATTATCTGGTTTGCCAAAAGTTTGTGTTTCATTATCCCACCTGGCAGCATAGATATCTAATCCCCCAAAACCTGGCAAGCCATTAGATGAAAAATACAATACGCTGTCTGCCGATATGTAAGGGAACATTTCATCACCTTCAGTATTTACATTCTTGCCGAGGTTCTGTGGCTGTGTCCAATTCCCACTACTGTCTCTATAACAGATATATAAGTCGCTGCCACCAGTACCTCCTTTCATATCTGAGGCAAATATGAGTACATTACCATCTTTACTGATTGCAGGATGTGCTGTTGAATAATCATCACTATTATATACAAATGGTTTTACTTTTTTGTATTTTTTTGTATTCTCATCGTAGTCGCTTGCTATCATTATCTGTAAGTGCACTACATCGCTCGCATCGGGCACCGGTTTTTTTATCAATACCTTTTGTTTGTAATTTGTGCGAGTGAAGTACATTTGATTTCCATCGGCACTAAATACACACGGACCATCGTGGTATTTAGTGTTGATCTTGCTGCCGATGTTGGATATTGCAGTACTACAGTTATTTCCCATATCGCAAGAGACCTTATACATTTTATAAAACGATTTGCCGGTCCACTCGTTTGTTTTAGAAGGGGCATTGATTATTGTATCTGCAGTAAAAAATAATTCATTCTTCCTGAGTGCAGGGCCAAAATCAGAACCATCAGTATTGAAATTCTGGAAGACAATACTTGCATCAGGTGGTTGCTGCATCATATTCTTAATGTCTCTGCAACTGCTTATTAAATTGGCAATACGGGTATCATCAGGTTTACTTTTCTGATATTGAACCAATAATTTTGCTGCATCATCATATTGCTGTAAGGTCATTAATACTTCTGCATAATGTAATTTGGTATCATTGGGACAGCCATTTAATTGTATTGCTTTAGCATACCAATTTGCAGCCTCTTTGGGTTCGTTGGTTAGTTTATAACAATCTCCTAATCTTGATAATACTTCAGGGTCATTCAAATCTACTGATACCTTCCGGTAGTAACCTATAGCCTCATGAAAATCGAGGTGGCTGTACAGGTAATTAGCTTTTATAAGGTCGTTGTTTGTTTTTGCAGATGTATTGCTGCCGATAAATAAAATCAAAATAGCTGCTATGATATATAAGTGTGGTTTCATAATTCCTGGTGTTTGATTTTATTTTAGAACATTTTTACAAAACGTGGATTGATGTACTTATTGTGATCCTTAATAAGATCGAAGCCAATAGTTACTTCATGCGAGCCGTTTGCGTATGGTTGCAATGCTGATGCTGTATAATCGTAGGCATAGCCTATGTTAATATAGTTGGTTACTTGTACATGTATTATCCCTTCTACAGATTTATCTGTACGGTAAGTAGCACCAATAAGTAACCGATCGTATAAAATAACGGACAAGTTAAGATCTGCATTGAAAGGCAGGTTGTATGTACCATCCCCGGCATATCTGCCAAGCACCTGAGGCTCCAGTTTTATATTTTCATTTAGTGGTATTACATACCCACCAGACAGGTAGTAACTGCGCAGTTGTCTGCTGGCTTCGTTATTAACTCCTTTATGATCTTTGTCATAATAGTTTTCCAATAAATTGGGTACTGAAGCTCCTGCGTAAAAGTTATTTCCATACCAATACACACCAGCCCCTGCATTTGGCAGGAAAGCATTTTTAATGTTTTGCATCAGTAATTGGTCATTGGTCTGGTAAGGATTAAGCATATTGTAATTGGCGTTGTAATTGGCCGCGCCTGCCTGCAAGCCAAATGACAATACTGATGATTTAAGTTGTATGCGGTATGCATAATAAGCCATCACACTGGTATTATTAGTAGCACCAACCTGCTCGTTGTTTATACCAAGGCCCAACGCGACATGCCTGAAAGGCTTCATATAGTTACCTACCGGTGCATCTACACTTACATTTATCTCTTTAGGAGCTCCATCTATACCTGTCCATTGATCGCGATAAGTTCCGTTTATAGATGTAACATCCCTGCTGCCTGCATATGCAGGATTGTATATGAGCTTGTTGAACATGAACATGGTATAGTGCGGATAATTCTGTGCAAAGCCAACTACTGGTGTAACAAGTGAGACTACAATTGCTATTATTAGTTTTTTCATAAAGCAGTTTTTCTTTTTGTGATTTGTTGGGTTAGCGCTGTATCATTATATAGCCGGTGAAATCAGATTTACCACCTTGCAGGTTAGGTGTATTAAGTTTTATAAGATAGAAGTAAGTGCCTCCAGGCAATGGTTTTGAGCTTTTATCCTTACCCTGCCAGTCGTTATTATATCTTTCCTGTTCATAAACAATATCACCCCACTTATCAAATATTTTCAGTGAATTATTGGGGTAGTTCTGGATACCTTCTATAATTAAATTATCATTTACGCCATCGCCATTAGGGGTTATGATATTATGTACCACAATTGTGGTATCGCAACCGCCTGTTTTATCCAGGGCAAAGGATGCCGTTTTATTACAGCCATTTTTGTCCGTAACATTCACTGAATAATCACCAGTCACCAATCCCGTTAACTGGGAAGCAGAACTATTATTAGACCATAGGTAGGTATAAGGAGATACCCCGCCTGATACATTTATGCTTGCTGTTCCATCATTCCCTGCACAAGTGATGTTAGTTGTTGACACGTCAATATGTAAAGAATCCGGACTTACCAACGCAGTGCTGTCTATTGCAGTACAACCGGTACTATCATCCTTAACCGTTACAGAATAATTACCGGCATCTAATGCACTGATAGTTGCAGATGTTATACCGGTATTCCAAACGTAATCGTAAGTGCCACTTCCTGATGTTACATTTGCTGTAATGGAGCCACTGGTATCACCGTAGCATTTTATGTCTGTAACATGGAGCGTTACCATTAATTGTGGCTGAGCCGTAATTATAGCTATAGTAGATACGGTACAGCCAAACGCATCTGTAACCGTAATTGAGTAATTACCAGCTTGTACATTTATCAAATCTTCGCTTGCTGCACCATTTGACCATAAATAATGGTATGGAACATTGCCGCTATAAGCACGTACATAGGCTGCCCCTGTACTTGTATTGCCGCACTTGGTCTTTATAGTTGAATCGAGCACCACATGTACTGTACGTGCAGTATCAACAGGTACTCTTGTTGTTAGTACACCAGTACAACCATGAGTGTCTGTAACTGTAAGGCTATATGATGCAGGTATTATACCAAACAGATTTTTAGTGGTTGTTCCGTTAGACCACGTATATGAATATGTAGGAGTGCCGCCTGATACATTTACATATAGACTCCCGTTTGCAGCTGTATTACAACTGGCCCCAATTATAGAATCTGCAGTTACATGTATTGCATTTGTTGTATCTGCAGGTATTATTAATGAGATGGTTGCATTACAACCATGTGCATCTGTAGCAGTAAGTGTATAACTTCCAGGTACTACATTAATAAGTGAAGTGCTGGCTATACCTGTTGACCAATGATAAGTATATGGAGGTTGTCCGCCGGTCGCATACGCTGTTGCACCTCCACTTGGACTACCGCTGCATTTAGCATTATTAATACTGTCTAATACTATTTTTAATGTACGGCTGGTATCAGTAATAATTACTGCCAACAATGAGTCGGTGCATGCATCACTATCTGTTACTGCAATGGTATAGTTACCTGGTGCAGCATTAATAATATTTGTTGCAGTTGCACCTGTGCTCCATACATAATGATAAGTTGGCAAACCACCTGTTGCATTTATCGCAATTGCACCATTATAGCTACCTGCACACGAAGTATTTGAAGTTACATTTGCGGCTAATGATATTTGCGGCTTCAGGTTGATACTTGCTGTATCTATTGTACTGCAACCAGTTACAGTATCTGTAACTTTTACAACGTAGGTGCCTGGTGCAAGAGAAATGAGATTTTGAGCGGTAGATGCGTTCGACCATCTATATGTGGCATGGGTGTCTGTAGTTGCCAATGAAACACTACCATTTGTACTGGAAGTGCACCCCGCATTTATAGTGCTAACGGTAACATTCGGGGCACCTGTTTCGCTTACTGTGAATATTTTTTGCTGGGCGCAACCTTTCATATTATCAACCACAGCTACTATATATGTGCCGGCCGGTAGCGAGCTTATTGTTGCCGCGGCAGCACCGGTGTTCCAACGGTAAGTATAACTTCCAGAGCCATTAGTAACAGTTGTATTTATAATGCCTGTTTTTGCATTACACGCGGTTGGTGTTATATTGCCATTTACCTGCAACGCTGCGCTATTCACTAAAGGTATCATAAATCCTTTGCTGCAGTGTGTGGTATTGTCTTTTACCAAAACGTAATAATTACCTGGTGCAAGATTGGTTAGTGCAGCTGTGGTAGCACCATTGCTCCATATATAAGAATAAGAGCCTGAACCGCCTGTTACAGTGATATTTATACCGCCGTTCGCTGTAAGACAACTTGTTACGTTGGTAACAGTTGGTATAATCGCTAATGCACTTCCACCATCGCTTACAATAAGGGTATCTGATACCTGGCAAGATGAAACATTATCTTTAATGCTCACTGTATAAATACCCGCACTTAAATTGTTTATTGTTGCAGTGGAAGCTGCAGTATTCCAATGATAACTATAATTGCCACTGCCACCTTCTCCATGTACTGTTATTGAACCATCAATGCCATTGCAAGTACTTGTGTTTATTACAGATGATCTTACAGAAAGTGTAGCACTAGATGATACAGTGAATGCATTATTATATGTACAATGGTATACGTTATCTGTGGTTATGTTTGTGTAAGTACCTATTCCCAAGTTACTTTTAGAACTTGTTGTAGTACCATCAGACCATAAGTAAGAATAGTTACCACTCCCTCCGGTTACTAAAAGGCTAATAGAACCATTATTACTATTGCTGCAGGTATTTGCTGTAATGACTGGAGTAACATTCAGGTTGTTTTTATTTACAGTAACAGTATCATATGCCGTGCATGAATTAGAATCAGTAACCTTTACTGTATATGCTCCCGCACTGGCAATATTTGTTGAGCTTGTTGTAGCGCCATTTGACCATAAGTAAATGCGGTAAGGTGTTGTTGTGTGCAAAACCCCAGTAGTTGCGGGACACAATATGGTATCGCCTGTAATCACCGGATGCAGTTGCGGCAATTCAGTAGTTTGTATCTGAATAGAATAACGAGTGCAACCTTCTGTATCTGCTACAGAGACTGAATAGGTACCAGAAGTAGTAACAGTTATAGAACGGGATGTAGCTCCAGTATTCCATAAAAAATTATTAACACCTAAAGAATCAAATGCAGTAAGTGTTACGTTGCCACCATAGCAAAAAGTGGTAGGTCCGCTGGTAGATATAACTATTGGTGTGCGATCTATACGATAATGATAGGCATTAAATACTTCTATGTTTTCCAGTAATGTTACAGCGCTGGCTAAATTTATTTTAGCACGGGCTATGTTATGATTACCTGACGGAGTAACAAAACCTATTGTATATTTATTTGTAGAGCCCGCAAGTAACTTTAGATCGGCAAGAGAAAATGTTGGTGATGTACCTACATTATTTCCAAATTCGTCATAGACTGTTATTGATATATCCTGAAGGACTGATAATGAAAGTAATGAGCTGCCAGTCGCCACCGTAAAACCTACATAATCACCACTTCGTCCATATGCTGAAAAGTGGAGATCAAGATAGGCTGGCGGGAATAGTGATAATAGATCGAGCGGAACGTTTAATGTTGCATAAGTTGACTGGTTGTTATCAACCGCATTTCCTGGGTTGGATACAGAGCCGCTTAGTAGCCCATTGTTGGTGCCAAAAGCATACACTGAGTTAGCTAACACTGCGGGACATGGTTGCTGATAAAAGATATTATATACCCTAAATTCACTCAATAGGTTAAGTGTAAGTACATTATTGAACTCAACACGCGCCGATTTGAAAGTATAAGTATCAATAGGGTTAGTTAAAAGCCTGATAGTATAAATATTGCTGCCAGGAGACAGAAGCGACAACTGCAACAGACCACTGCCACCGGTTACTGTATTTACATTTGTGCCAAGTGAATCATATAATCTTACGGTAACATTGCTAAGGAGGCTGGCGCTTAATAGCCCGGTACCGCTCTGCACCTGTATGTTTATTATGTCTCCGGCAACACCGCTTGCAGGAAATGCCGCTTTGAGGTAAGAGGTGCTCAGTAGCGTTAATGTATTAGAAAGATATGCGTAGTTTGACAAGTTTGAATCTGCCGCCTTGTATGCATTCACAAAATCAGCACTGCTGTCGGTAATCTTATTCGCATAAATGTTCTGAGCAAACAATCTGGATGCACTTGTTATATTCAGAATAAATGCCATTGCAACAAAAAGAACCGTAATTCTCTGTATATTTTTGAATTTCATAAATATATTTATTTAAATTTTTATTAATGTCTGATGTCGCTATTGAAGTATCTTAATAACTTTGGTTTTTGGGTATTTTTTTTTGGAATTACTTGTAATAAAGACGAAATTAAAACATGTTTTAGTATTTTTACAACATGTTTTAATAATAATGTTTACATAATACATAAACCATGTATAATGAGAGATTTAGTAATCCGTATGAAATGGTTCTTTGATTATAAAGAATTAAGCTTAACTGATCTTTCAGTTAACTTACAATATAATTCGCCGCAAAAATTATACAGGCTATTTAACACTGAAAATGCAAGCCCAAGTTGTCAGATTATTGAAGATATTTCAAATAATTTTCCTGAACTTAATTTGAATTGGTTATTTACAGGCCGCGGCAATATGTTATTATCGGTACAGGAAAATGTTGATTTTAAAGAAAAATACTATAAATGTCTTGAAGAAAAAGAAGGCTTATACAAAGAATTGATCAGAGAAAGAGACAATGATTTATAAGCATTAATATAGAGGGTAAATAGCATACTCAGATACTGATAAGACAATCACTCGCGATATGAATATCAGTTTCATTATAAAGCTGTTTCTGGAATAAGCCTTTCTTTTCCCTAAGCGCCTTGAGCTTAAGTGCAATCATCTGTAAGAGTATTTCATCTCTAACCTGTGTCTTTCACGCACAAAGTCCAAATAGATCGCAAGCACAACAATGACATATTTGCCAGTATTTGTTACTTTAGCAAAACAAAGAATTTTATCACAAAGACCTCGACTACCGACCTTCTACCAGTTAAAATTTCAGTCAATCTCAAAGGTGTACAGTTCCTTGTGGGTATCAAGTTATACACCACTGCTGAAGTATTTGGTAACTATAATTCCTTACAACGGACGATTCAGAGTACACGCCCGGCATTTTTTTCTTATAACATAGCTGTCAGAAAGTAGTTTCTAAATAAAAATGCAAGCATTGGTTTAACGGCCTCCGACCCGCTCAATGAATACGTTACTCAACGGTCAACAACGTCAGATGCAAACTTCACCCAGACTTATTTACGGCAGGTGCCTTTCCGTACTTTCGGAATAAGTTTTAGCTATAAGTTTGGGAAGCTTGAATTTAAAAAGAACAAAGAAAAAGATGATAATGGAAGTGGCTTACAGGCCCCTCCTGAAAATTAAACAGCCAGCGGCAGTCCTGTACAATTTTCCTACAGAATGACTTTTTACCTTCATAAAAAACAGGATCATGAAAAGGAAGTTAGCATTAACAGTTCTTGCTTTTATGATAACAAATACTTGTGTAATGGCACAAGCACTGAAAAGCGAGAACGTTCCAGGGGTGGTTAAAGCAGCCTTGGCCAGCAAATATCCACAGGCGACAAAAGTTGGTTGGGAAAAAGAAAAAGGAAATTATGAAGCGAACTGGGGCGGGAAGTCGGGGGAAGATAATTCCGTTAGTTTTACCCCATCCGGCATATTTGTCGAAATAGTTAAAGCAATACCGGTTAGTGAATTGCCCAAAGAAGTTGTACCTTATGTAGCTACGTATTACAAAGGCGCAAAGATTAAAGAGGCTGGGAAAGTTACAGACGCTGCCGGTAAAACAATGTATGAAGCAGAAATTAAAAGCGGTGACCTGATCTTTGACGAAAAAGGGAATTTCATCAAAAAGGATTGAGATGCGGGTGTTCAATGCTTGCGCTGGAAGGGTGTGATACTTATTTGTAATAGCCACTATTTGATCTGACAGCTAGGCGATTTTACAAGTTTCAGATATGATACACTTACTATTCTTCTTGCCTGGAATCCTTGTACAAGCAGGCCATCCCCATAGAATATTATCATAGTATGCTTTCTCCACAGGGTTCACTGATCGCAGGAAGTTATCGACAGGCTACTGTATCTGAAGGGAAATATGAGACTTACTCGTTATGTAAGTCAGATCGATATCGGGGGATCTGCTAGAAATAACCCGTAAGACGGAAAAAAGATTATACTGTATGGTTAAGAATATCAACAAACATACGGACAATTATATTCGCCGTAAAAACACTCCAAAATCAGTTAAAAAACATCACGGACTTATTCAAGTTATCATCGCGAAATAAATTGAACCGATTTTTCAGGTGGCACAAATCCGTTTATACTGTGTTTATCACAGTATACATAGCTGGGCCTATTACAGATACCTGGGCTCTGGATTCAGCGCCTTCTCGCCACTATTGAACCATTGTTGCTTTACTACTGACCGTCTGCGCGCTGAAATAACCAATGCAACCTCCTGTGATATTAGAAGTTGGTGTGGCGGGTGCCGCCAGGTTGGCGTTGTCATAGGCGACGGCCTCAGCCTCTTTGAGAAAATTAAATGCGCCTGTGTCAAGGCCAACCAAACTTACATTTACTATATCTCCGTGATGAAATGTGCCAGTATCGCAATCCAGTTTTTCCCTAATGTAGCGGCCGTTAGACAACCGGTCATCAAAAGTTTGAAAGTGATTCACGTGTATGCCATTGCGCTTCATTGAATATTTGTAGTAGTTTTTTTGGTTGACGGGGTCCTGGTAGTTCGCTACCGGCCTGAAGTTATTATTGACCGAATAATCCATGGTTACCGAATCCAGCAATACTGGTTGCGGCATCGTAGAGATTGATGTGTAGGTTTTCCCGTCCAGCGTCACCCTCAATTGGTAGGCGTGACCTGGCATGCCTGTGATGGTATG
The DNA here is from genome assembly GCA_013286835.1 of Bacteroidota bacterium. GTDB lineage: Bacteria > Bacteroidota > Bacteroidia > Chitinophagales > Chitinophagaceae > JABDEZ01. The sequence continues at coordinate 903 of JABDEZ010000029.1, read as the reverse complement.
GGTAATGTAATCTCCGGGAGTGGCCTCGGTCAATACATCGGTGACATTGGCCGTTGCATCTGTGATGACTACTGTAGCACCGGAAACGCCCGGATAAATGTTATCCGAATAAAAGTCTGCTGTTTTTGAAATGCTGACATGATACGGGCCCGTGGTGTCGCTGATAGCACCTTCAATGACCAGTTGGGTCGTATTATTCAGCGTTGGCGTTATGGTCTTTGTGCAAGCCGAAAAAGCAAATAGGATACTTGCTGAAATCAAAAAAATATTTCTATTTTTCATTGTATTAAAATTTAAAATTGTAAGTAATGGATGGCACCATTTTAAATAGTGTGGTTTGCTGCACTTGTGTCCGGTTCATGTTGTTGGGGTCTGCCTGGAAAACTATGGTATAGGGGTTAGACTGTCCATAAACGTTATAGATGGAAAAGTTCCAGCTGCTTTCGATCCTGCGGGTCTTTTTCACATACAGCGTTGCACCCAGGTCAAGGCGATTATACGCGGGCAGCCGCTGGCTATTCCGGTCGCCGTAGGCATAAACAGGTGAACCATCCACAGAGAATTTTCCTTCTGGGTAAGTTACCGGGGTTCCTGTGTTGTAAACAAAGTCAGCGGATAATACCCATCTCTTACTAGCCTGATACATCCCGACAATAGAAAGGTGGTTTGTCTGATCCTGTGATGCCAGGTAATAATTATTGTTATTGATGCCGTTTATTTTTCGTTCCGATTTGGAGAGCGTATAGCTGACCCAGCCAGTAAGCCTGCCATATTTCTTTTTTACATATGTCTCCCACCCGTAAGCACGACCAGCGCCAAATAGAAGATCAGCTTCTATGTTTTCATTGCCGACCAAATTGGCCCCGTCCTTATAATCGATCTGGTTCTGCAAGGTTTTGTAAT